>JBAVZT010000106.1:0-8482 GCA_049588955.1 Rhodanobacteraceae bacterium
GCACCGGCATCGAGCATCAACGGAATATCCATTTCGGCAAACCTGACGCGAGCGGCCGGCTGCATGTCCAGATGCAGGCGCACCATCACCGGCGTGATGCTCGGATCCTCCCAGTTGTCGGTCCAGTCGCCGAGGTTGCCGTCATCATCGAAAGTGCGATATTCGAACTTGCCGTCCTGTATCTGGTCGAGCAGAACCACCGGCTGCATGTCCGAATCCTTGATCTTGTCGAGATCGAATCCGTTGAGCATGTGATCGGTGAACAGCAGCTGCCTGCCACCGTGCCCGCCGGCGAGTTCGAGCGTCTGGACGTAGGCGCCGCCCTTGGAAAGGTAACCCGGCATCGGGGCGACGAAACGCATGAAGTCCTTCTCGCCCTCGAACATGAAATTCACTCCGGTGGACTCGTCGCGGCCAAACGCGAGCGGCAGGATGCGACTGACCTGATGACGGATGAATTCCTGGGCGACGCGCAAGCGATTGGTGCGATCGATCACCGCCTCGCCCGAGTGCATCGCTTTGACCGTGGTGCGCACCGCGCCGAAAGTCCCGGCCAGCAGCAGGGCCAGCAGCAACGTGGCCAGCATGACCTCGAGCAGGGTGAAACCGTCGGTGTCGTGGCGGCCGCTCACGGACTGCCTCCACCGCCGGAGTTGCGTGATGACGGCAGACGCGATTGCATGGGCGTCAAACCGCCTTCGGGCTCCGGATTGGCCGCGCGCAATGTCGTGAATTGCGCCTGATGCGGCCGCTGAGAGTTGCCCCAAAGTACGGTCAGGTCGACCTGATACAAGTCGACCGGAGACACCTGCAAGGCGCCGCTGTTGCCCGCCGTCGAGCTGAGCGGCGAACCCGCGCGCACCTGGCCCTGGCGATCGGCATTCGTCGCCGGCGCCGTGCCAATCGGCGGCGGCGGCTCCACCGCCTGAGGATCGATCTTCCGGATGTCGAGCTGCCACGCATAGTCGTCGTCGAAGCGGCCGCTCGACTGTCCTTCCTCGATCGGCTGACCGACACCGACCGTGTCCATCAGCGACTGCGCCCACAACGCGGCCTGGGTGTAGTCGGCCGATCGCTGGGCGTTGTGCATCGAGGAGCCGAGAATCTGCATGAGAACACCGATGCCGATCGCGAAGACCAGGAATGCCGCGACCATCTCGATAAGGCTGAAGCCGCGCACGCTGCGCGGGCCCAGGTCCTGGAAGTTCGGTTTCATGGCTTACAGACCGCGATGCCGGGAACGGGTTCAGTCTTGTTGCTCGTCGAGCGCGATATCACCGGTCAACCAGGCCACATTGATGCGCCACTCGCGCTGATCGAGGATGACGCTGATATGCCCGCCGGTGGAACTACCATCCGGGAAAAAACGGATGTCTCCGGAATTCGCTCCGGTCTGCTCGCGTTCCGCGGTCGTCAGTTGCAGCACCATGCCTTTGGGCAGCGACACCACCGGTTTGTCCGGGGCCCGATAGGAATTCTGCGCCAGATCGAGGGCCAGCACCTCCTGCTTGCCCTTCACGATGGCCTGCCCGCGCGTATAGCGCAGCGCCGCTACAAGATCGCGGCTGGCCGCGCGTATCCGCGCACTCGCAAGGCTTTTCGAGAACGAGAAGGCCACCACCGACATGACGATGGCCAACAGGACGATGACCGCAATCAGTTCGATCAAGGTGAAGCCCTTGCCGCCCGGGCGCGACCAAGACCGATGCCGCCCATTCATTGCCAGTTGCCAAAATCCGCGTTGACGCCGTCGCCGCCGACCTGGCCGTCCTTTCCGAGAAACACGATGTCGAAGTCACCGTGCTCGCCCGGCGACTTGTACTGGAACGCGTGGCCGAACGGATCCACGAGGTCCGATTCCTTCGCGTACGGACCCATCCAGTTCGGTGCGTTGCCCGGTTTGGCGTTCAAGTCCTCCAGTCGCGCGGGCGGAGAACCGTTGTCGAGCGCATAGCCCTCGACCTTGCCGGCCAGCGCCCGCACCTGCGCCTTGCCGGCACCCCATTTGCCCTTGTCGACGTTCTTGCCGACCTGCTGCACGACGATACCCGCGACGATGCCGATCAGCACGATTACGGCGAGCATTTCAATCAAGCTGAAACCCGCGCTGCGACGCGCGAGCGAAAAACGGCTTTGCGATTGGTTGTTCATGCGATTGTGTTTCCTCTGCTTCATGGTCCGATGTGCGTATTGGTCCGATCTGCGCGGGCGCGTCGCGGCATCGTGTTCACGAATCCCGGATCCGATCTCGATCTCGAATCTCCCGCGTTTCTCAATGTACGGCGCCGGCGATATTCATGATCGGCAACACAATCGCCAGCATGATCATCGCCACCACGACAGTCATCACGATCGTCGTCGCCGGCACCAGCGCCGCCAGCAGACGGTCAAGCGTGTTCTTCACCTCGACGTCGAAGGTATCGGCGACTTTCATCAGCATCGTGTCCAGTTCACCGGACTCCTCGCCGACCGCGATCATCTGCAATGCGAGCTTCGGAAAGCACTTGGACTGGGACAGCGCATAAGCGAGGCCGCTGCCGGTCTTGACCTCCTCGGTGGCGTGTTCGACGGCTTCAGCCAGTACCGTGTTGTTGATTACGTTGCGTGAAATCGCGAGCGCGGTCAGCAGCGACACGCCGTTCTTGAGCAGTGTTCCGAGCGTGCGCGCAATACGCGCGGTCTCGAGCTTGCGGATCACGTCGCCGGCAACTTTCAGTTTCAGGAAGCGCGCATCTATCTTGAGCCGGGCCGGCGGATTGGCCATCTGGCGTCGGTACCAGCCGACACCGAGAGCGATCAGCAGCAGAATCAACCACCAGAAATTCTGCAGAGTCGAGCCGACTGCCAGCACGATCTTCGTGATCATGGGCATTTCGACGTCCATGTCGGCAAACATCGGCGCGAATTGCGGGACCACGTAGATCAGCAGGATCAGCAGGGAAAAAATGACCATGCCGACCAGGAATGCCGGATAGATCATCGCGTTGATGACGCTCGACTTCAACTCGCGGCTGCGCTCGAGATAGTCGGCCAGGCGTCGCAAGGTATCGTCGAGCGAACCGCCGGCTTCGCCGGCGCGCACCATGTTCACGTACAGGCGCGAGAAACTGCCGTGCTCGCCCTCCAGCGCGTCCGACAACGGCATGCCGCCGCGCACCTGATCGCGCACGCGTTCGAGCATGCGCCTGGCCTTTTCGGTGTCGGGCAGATCGAGCAGGATCTGCAGCGCCCGATCGAGCGGCTGGCCGGCGCCGAGCAGAGTCGACAACTGCTGGGTGAACTGCACGACCTGCGCTTCGCGCAAGGTCGCGCGACGAAACAGCGCGGCAATGAGGCTGCCCGAATCGCCACTGTCGCTTTCGCGCACCTCGATCGGAATGTTGCCCGCGTCCTGCAGCTTGCCGATGGCTTCGTCGTGCGAGGCCACGTCGAGCTGACCTTCGAGCACTTCACCGGCAGGCGTCACCGCTTTGTAGTGGTAGAGAGTCACCGGCTCAACCTTCCTGCGTGACGCGCAGGACTTCCTCGACGGTGGTGATGCCGCCCAGCGCCTTGACCAGGCCATCCTCGTACATCGTGCGCATGCCTTCGTTGCGTGCCTGCTGTTCGAGTTCGCCCATGCCCGCATGCTGCATGACCAGCCGGCGCAACGGCTCGCTCATGACCAGAAACTCCATGATCGTGGTGCGGCCGAAGTAACCACTCGGGTTGAGTGCCGAGGATCCCGGTTTGTACAACCGGATCGGCCGCTCCTTGGTGAGACGCTCCAGACCGAACTCCTTGACCATCTCGGGCAAGGGCTCATAGCGCTCGGCCGTCGCAGTATCGAGGCGGCGCACCAGCCGCTGCGCGAGAATGCCGTTGACGGTCGAGGTCAGCAGATAATCCTCGACGCCCATGTCCAGCATGCGCGTCACGCCGCCGGCGGAATTGTTGGTGTGCAGCGTCGACAGCACCAGGTGACCGGTCAGTGCGGACTGGATCGCGATCTTCGCGGTCTCCAGATCGCGCATCTCGCCGATCATGATGATGTCCGGATCCTGACGCACGATCGAGCGCAGCGCGTGCGAGAAATCGAGCCCGATCTGCGGCTTGGCCTGGATCTGGTTGACGCCCTCGAGCTGGTATTCGACCGGGTCCTCGACCGTGATGATCTTGACATCGGGGGTATTGAGCTTGCTCAGCGCGGTGTACAGCGTGGTGGTCTTGCCCGAACCGGTCGGTCCGGTCACCAGCAGGATGCCATGCGGCAACTCGAGCACGTTGGTGAACTTGGGCAGAAATTCGTCGGTGAAACCGAGCTTGTGGAAATCGAACACGATCGACTCGCGATCGAGAATACGCATGACCACCGATTCGCCGTGCGCGGTCGGCACCGTCGAAACGCGAAGGTCGAGTTCCTTGCCCTGCACGCGGATCATGATGCGCCCGTCCTGCGGCAGGCGACGTTCGGCGATGTTGAGCTTGGCCATGATCTTGACGCGCGAGATGACCGCCGCGGTCGAAGCAGCCGGAGGCGATTCGACTTCGTGCAGTACACCGTCTATGCGGTAACGCACGGTCAGGCGGTTTTCGAACGGTTCGATATGGATATCGGATGCGCGGCCCTCGACGGCCCGCTGGATCAGCAGGTTGACCAAGCGGATGACCGGCGCTTCCGACGCCAGATCGCGCAGATGTTCGATGTCATCTTCGCTGCGCGCGTTGTCGTCGGTCAGGTTCTCGACGATGGTGCCCATTGCCGAGCGACCGGAACCGTAATAGCGCTCGATCAAATCGTCGATATCGCTGCGCAAGCCGATATTGAGTGCCACCTTGCGACCGGTCGCGAACTCGACCGAGCGCGCGGAAAACAGGTCCGCCGGATCGGCCACCAGCAAGGTGACCGAGTCGTCGGTCTCGCCGATCGGACAAACATGCTGCTGTTTGAGAAAACGCACCGACAGCTGCACGTTGGCCGGCGGCGAATCCGGCAGTTCCTTGGCCGCCAGCAGAGGCAATTGAAGGAGTTCGGATACGGCCTCGGCCATGTCGCGCTCGGATACGAGGCCGAGGCGCGTGAGCAGTGCCACGAGGCGCGTGCCGCCTGCATCCTCGTCGTGCAGACGCCGGCCGCGCGCCAGATCGGCTTCCTTCAGGCGTCCGCGCGCGACCAGAAACTGGCAGATGCGCTCGTCCAGCGTGGCTGCCACAGCCCCCGGGTCGAGTCCTTGCGGTGCAATGGTTTCCAGAGCAACTGACATCAGCCCCTTTTCCTCGAATCGGCCGGTAAGGTGGGGTCGATCGGCGCGACCGGCCGTAAACGCCGATGGAACGTGTGTAACACCCACATGAAATCCTGTGTGACGGATGTGGCCGCGAAATCAGCGGGTATCGAGCCCGTTCGCAGCCTTGTTTCGACCCCGGCTGCCGACCACAGGTTCCCCCGGGTAACCGACCAAGGCCTCTATGAAACGCCGATTGAGGCCCAGCCACAACGCAATCGGCAGCACCGCAGGCAGAATGAGATAACCGAATTGATAGGCGAGTGCAACGGCATTGGCCGACAAGGCGGCGTTCTCGAGTGCTCCCGCACCGGCGGCTCCGGCGTCGAATGCGAGCAACTTCAAGCTCTCGCACACCACGCCGAATGTCTGCGCGAGCCAGATCACGACCAGTGCGACCATCAGTTGCAACGTGCATCGCCGGGCGCTTGTCGGAGTCGCCATGGCCAGACCGGCAAACAACGGCAGTGAGTAGCCGTAGATCATCGGGTTGATTGTCAGGACCAGCTCGCCGCGAGCCGGATATCCGTCCACGCCGATCTGGCTGACCAGAACGTGCGTGGTGACATCCATGAGGTACCCGTGCTGCGTCACCTCACCGAACAAGCCGGGCATAGCTGCCACCAACACATGGCCGGCGAGATGAACCACGGGCCACACCAGCGGCGAGGCAAACCAGAACCACAGGAAAAAGCTCGCCGGCAGCCACAACAGCGCCTTGAGGGCGAATGCACGAATCGGACTAGGCGCCATCGATCCACACGCGCGCATTGCGGAACATGCGCATCCATGGCGAATCCTCGCCCCACTCGCGCGGGCGCCAGGAAAATTGCACGTTGCGAAACACCCGCTCGGGGTGCGGCATCAATATCGTCACCCTTCCATCGGCCGCGGAGAATCCGGTGAGTCCGCGCGCCGAGCCGTTGGGATTGAGCGGAAACGTTTCGGTGCTCCTGCCGCGGTTATCGACGAAACGCAAGCAAGCGGACGCGCGTTTCATGTCGGCTTTTCTCGCAAACGACACGCGACCTTCGCCGTGAGCCACGACCACGGGAATTCGCGATCCCTCCATGCCCCGGAAGAAGATCGAGGACGATTCGAGCACTTCGACCATTACCAGCCGCGCCTCGTATTGTTCGCTGGCATTTCGCACGAACTCAGGCCACGCCTGCGCATCCGGAATCAGCGACTTGAGATGCGCCAGCATCTGGCAGCCGTTGCAAACACCCAGCGCGAAACGAGCGGGATCCGCGAAAAAAGTCGCGAACTGGTCGCGCAATGCCGGGTTGAACAGAATCGACGCGGCCCAGCCGCGACCGGCGCCGAGCACGTCTCCGTAACTGAAGCCGCCGCACGCGACGACGCCGGCGAAGTCCGCGAGACGCCGGCGGCCATGCTGCAGGTCGGTCATGTGCACGTCGACCGCCTCAAACCCGGCTCGGGTGAACGCCGCCGCCATTTCGACCTGACCGTTGACACCCTGCTCGCGCAGGATCGCCACGCGCGGGCGCCCGCGTGCGATGAACGGCGCCGCGATGTCTTCGGCGGGATCAAAAACCAGCTTGGGCACGATGCCGGGATCGTCCTCGTCGCAGCGCCATGCCAGCTCGGCGTCCGCGTTGACCGGATTGTCGCGCAGCCGCTGCATTGCGTGGCTGGTTTCCGACCAGGTTCGCATCAAGTCGGACCAGTCCCAGCGGTTGAGCGTTTCGCCTCCGAGTCGGAGTTTCACGCGCGCATCGTCCGTCGGCGTCGCGACGCAATGAGCGAGTCCGGCGATACCATTGGTCTCGAGCACGTCGCAGAATACCGGGCGATCCCGTGCGCGTATCTGCACCAACGCCCCGAGTTCCTCGTTGAAGAGAGCGCGCTGCGTGTTGCCGGCCCAGTCGTCGAGCACGATATCAAGCCCGCAGTGCCCGGCCAGCGCCATCTCGATCAGCGCGATCAGCGCGCCGCCATCCGAACGATCGTGATAGGCGAGCAGCAGATTGTCCGCATTGGCTTTCTGCATGGCAGCGAAAAATCGGCGGAATGTCGCCGGATCATCCAGATCGGGCGGCAGCCCGCCCACGCGCCCGAACGCCTGCATCAGAATCGAGCCGCCAAGACGATTGCGGCCGGCACCCAGATCGATCAACCAGATTTCCGTTTCGCCCTGATCGGTCACCAGCTGGGGAGTCAGCGCCTGGCGAACATCACCGACACGCGCAAACGCAGTGACGATGGCGGATACCGGCGCGACGGTGCGCTCGCTTGCACCCTCGCGTTGCCACGCCGTCTGCATGGAGAGCGAATCCTTGCCGACCGGAATCGAGACCCCCAGTTTGGGACACAGTGCCAGACCAACCGCCTGCACCGCGTCGTAGAGCGCCGCGGCATCGCCATCGTGATCCGCGGCCGCCATCCAGTTGGCCGACAGGCGTACCTGCTCGAGAACGACCGGCGCCGCGGCCAGATTGGTCAACGCCTCACCAACCGCCACGCGCGCTGCGCTGGGCGAATCGAGCGTTGCGAGAGGCGTACGTTCGCCGATTGCCATCGCCTCACCGGCGTACCCATCGAAGTCGGCCAGCATGACCGCACAATCGGCCACCGGCACCTGCCAAGGACCCACCATCGGGTCGCGTGAACACAAGCCGCCGACGCTGCGGTCGCCGATCGTGACAAGAAACGACTTGCTGGCGACTGCGGGAAACCGGAGTACGCGATCGAGCGCATCGTCGACCGTGATGCCGCCGATATCCGGCACGACATCGACACGCGGCTTTACCCGGGTGACTTGGCGACGAAGCCGCGGCGCGTTGCCGAACAAGACGTCCATGGGCAGATCGATCACGGCTGAGGACTGAAGGTCGGGGGCCGAGGGCTGCGGGCTTTGAGTTGCGGGCCGGGTGTCCGTGACGCTGAGTCGGCGTTCGGTCGTTACCGCGCCGACGACGGCGAACGGACAGCGCTCGCGAGCGCAAAGGGCCGCAAATGCGTCTCTCGAATCCTCGCAAATGCCAAGCACGTAGCGCTCCTGTGCCTCGTTGCACCAGATCTGCATCGGCGAGAGCTGCAGATCGGCGCTCGGGATCGCACGCAGATCAATTGCGCCACCCACTTGCGAATCGTTGAGCAGTTCGGGCAGCGCGTTGGACAGCCCGCCGGCCCCGACATCGTGGATCGAGATGATCGGATTGCCCGCGCCGCCGGCCCAGCACGCATCGATCACC
>JBAVZT010000107.1:0-2231 GCA_049588955.1 Rhodanobacteraceae bacterium
AGCCGATAGCGGGGCTGCAACTGAATAAATCCGACCGACAGGACGGCCACCACGAGCACGCCGATCAGGGTGTAGAGGCCGGGACGGGTCACCATGCGAATGGCGATCCAGCCGCAGAACCGGCGCAAATAATCGAGCGCGGTGTCCATGTTGCGCACGCTCGAAACGAAGCCGCTTTCGTTGCGAATGAGCAAAACGCCGAGCGCGGGCACCATGATGATGACCGCGAACAAGGCAATGACGGTCGCGATCAGGCCGGCCTCGCCGAAGGTGCGGATCAGATCGGACTGGGAAAATTGCAGGGCGATGAAGGAAATGCCGGCGGTGGCATGGGTGAGCACGCAGGCCGGCCCGGCGATCAGCAGCGCGTTGCGGAACGCCGTGTATTTGTCGTCGCCGGCGAGCAGGCGGTCGCGCGCCGCGAAGGTAAGCTGCATGCTGTCGGAAAAGCTGATGACCATGATGAGCGGGGTCATCACGTTCAGGAACATGTTGAGGCGGAAATCGAGCCAGCCGAGCGCGCCGAGCGAGAGCAGGATGGCGCCGAGCGGCGGCGCCGCCGCGACAATCATGAACGAAACGCGGCGGAAGAATATCACCGCGATCAGGCAGCCGGCGAGGAAGCCCAGCGTGTTGTAGACCAGACGGTCGCGCTGGATGGCGTTGCGGATTTCAAGCTGCATCACCGGCACGCCGGACAATTGCGCTCTGAGTCCAGTGCCGTCGACCGATTCGTTCACCGTCTTGCGCACTTCGCCGATGACGCCGGGCAGCTTGTTTTCCGACATCACCGCCGGATCGAGCGCCAGCACGAACAAGGCGAGCTTGCCGTCCTCCGACAACATCTTGCCGTGGATGATCTCATTCGACATGACCTGGTCGATGAGCTGCTTGTAGGCCTCGCCCTCCGGCAGCGGTGTTGGAAACAGCGGGCCGGGAATGCCGCCGCTGACGCTCGGCGCCGTGCGCGCCGAAAACATCGAGATGATGCCGCGCGTGCCGTCGATCAGCTGCAGGTCGATCGCCATGTCGCGCAGTTTTTCCAGCGACGGCCGCGCCAGCAGCGTGTCACCCTCGACGACGACCAGGACGTCGAATTCGTTGGAGGGAAAGCGTTGCGTGACCGCCACGTAACTTTTGTACTCCGGCGTGTCCGACCGGAACAATTGGCTGAGCGAATCATCGACCTTCAGGCGCGAGAAGCCAAAGGCCGCCCCGATGCAAAGGACGATAAAAACGGCCAGACAAATATATCGATGGGAAAGCGGGATGAATCCGATGCGCTCGATGCCGAGCGCCAGATTGCGCGGCACGATCGGGCCCGTGGGAGTTTCCGAGTCCGATCCCGGATCGATAGAGGCTGTCACAGGGGAGCCCTGGAGTTGTCTGGATGGCATTGCATGGGGAGGTGCTGGACTTCCGGCTCGGTGGATCGCTGCAATTTGACGCTTATCACTGCGACGGCGACCCGTTCCTATCGCCCCACGGTCAACGCGAAGGACTCAAAACCTGTACTGTCGGCCCACAATGCCGGAGTGGCGCGTCCGGCTCAAGGCCGCCGCTTGGCCTTAAGGCGCTGGTCGAGCCGGGCCATATCGACCACCATGCGCTCATGGGTGCCGGTGCCGATCTCCTCGACTTCATCGTGCGCGCTGACGTTGAATTCGATGCGGCGGCCGTCGACCTTGGTCACCTCGGCTTGCGCCGTGATCAGATGGCCGACCGGGGTCGCCGCCAAATGCCTGATGTTGACGCCGGTGCCCACCGCGCTCTCGCCGGGGTCTAGATATTCGCGTACCGCGTTGAGCGCGGCATTCTCCATCGCGGTCACCATCATCGGCGTCGCAAACACTTGCGGCAGCGCGGCGTCCTTGAACTGATTGGCGAGATGCGCCGGCATCACGCGCAGCGTGTAGCTTCCCTTCGCTCCCACCGGAATTGGACGCATCGTCACACCTCCGTGCGGCGCACGTGATTGATCGCCGGCGCCAGCACCGCCAGCACGATGCCGCACAACTCCATCGGCAGGAAGGCCAGCGCCGGCTTGCCGCTCATGTCCCACATCAATCCGCTGATCACCGGCACGATCACCGCGCAACTATAGCTGATGGTGAACATGGCGGCAGTAACGCGATGCACGTCGTCGGGCGGCGCCAAGAGCGGTGGCAAGGCCAGCACCAGCACCAGAATGGCGGCGGCGAAAAAGCCTTGCAGCGACGTCGCCACCACGA
>JBAVZT010000108.1:0-5755 GCA_049588955.1 Rhodanobacteraceae bacterium
ACGAATCACGAACAGGCCATCCGGCTTGCGCCAGTCCGATGCGATCTTGGCGAGGAACTTGACCGGCGCGATACCGGCTGACGCGGTCAGCGCGGTTTCCTCGCGAATCTGCGCACGAATGGTGCGCGCGATGGCGGTCGCCGACTCGAGCGCGCGCTTGTTCTCGGTGACATCGAGATAGGCTTCATCGAGCGACAGCGGCTCGACCAGATCGGTATGGCCAAGCAGGATCTTGCGTACCTGTCCGGAGACCGCGCGATAACGTGCGAAATCGGGCGCAACGAATACCGCCTGCGGACACAACCGCTCGGCGCGCACAGCCGGCATCGCGGAATGCACGCCAAAGCGGCGCGCCTCATACGACGCGGCGCAGACGACCGAGCGCTTGCCGCGCCAGGCGACGACAACCGGTCGCCCGCGCAGTGACGGATCGTCGCGCTGTTCGACCGAGGCGTAGAACGCGTCCATGTCGATGTGGATGATCTTGCGCATGGATTGCGTAATCGAGTGAGTCACAATAAGGCGAAACCACCGTCCCGTCCGTGTCGCGAATCGAGATGCCGCGCCGCAAGCCGATCCACAGCGTAGCGAGTTTTCCGCCGCAGGTCGCGACGGATTGCCGCGTGCTCGTGCTTGGTACGGTGCCGAGCGTGCGTTCGCTCGCGTTGCGGCAATCCTACGGTCATCCGCAGAACCTGTTCTGGCCGTTCATGGGCGAGCTGTTCGACGCCGGGCCGGCCATGCCCTATGCGGAACGCATTTCGCGCCTGCACGAGCTCGGTATCGGCATCTGGGATGTGCTGCATCACTGCGAGCGGCCGGGCAGCCTGGACAGCGCAATCGTTCGCGCCAGCGAGGTTCCGAACGATATCGTCGGTTTGCTCGCGGAGACGCCGACGATTCGCGCGATCGCTTTCAACGGCGCCAAGGCCTGTCAATCGTTTCGTCGCCACATGGCGCCACGACTCGATGCCGGCCGCGCAAGGTTGCTTGCACTGCCGTCGACCAGCCCGGCCAATGCGTCGATATCGCGTCGCGACAAGCTCGCCGCATGGAGTGTACTGCGCGAACTGGTTCGCTCGGAGTAGGGAATCATTGCGGCCTTGTTTGCCGCACCAGGTGCGGCGCGAGCCATGCATCGAGAGTGTGCCTGGTGAAACTTCCGAAACGCAGCGCGAGAATGCGCCGATCGCGACCGATCAGCACGCTGTACGGAAGTACCGCGCGGTTGTTTCCGAATCGCTGCGACGCATCGATCGGGGCGTCCGGGGCATTGATCAGCACCGGATAGTCGACCGGATGCGCGACGAGAAACCCGCGCGCTGCCGCGGCATCATCGATCGCAATGCCGATCACCTGCAACCCGTCCGCTGCATCCCGCTTCTGCGATGCCTCCAGCAGCGGCATTTCGGCGCGGCACGGGGCGCACCAGCTTGCCCAGAAATTCAGCAGCACCAGCTTGCCGTCCCATTCGGACAGCGCGTGCGATCGGTCATTGAGGTCGGGCAGTACCAGATCGGGTCGAATCTCACCGATGCGCGCGAGGCGTGCTGCAGCGGGCGGCAGTGACGGACTCTTGAGCCAGCCGCCGGCCAGGAACCCCGCGGTGGCGCCGAACACCGCAATCGCGACGATCGCGAGATTGGTATTGTTGAAAAAGCGTCTCAACGACGGACCTTGCCGAGGCGTGCGAGGAACCGGTCGGCGTCCTCGAAGCCGATCAGACGCAAACCTCGCTGCTCGTGTGCGTGCTTGCCGAAAAAGAGAGTGGCCGGCGGGCCGAACAAGCCGAAACGCTTGAGTAACGCCTGGTCGGCCGCATCGTTCGCGGTGACATCGGCCTTGAGCAGCACGAAACCCGACAGGGCTTGGCGGACCGCCGGTCTGCTGAAGGTGAACCTTTCCATTTCCTTGCACGACACACACCAGTCGGCGTAGAAGTCGAGCATGACCGGCTGGCCCGCGGTGGCGAGTTCGCGATCGAGATCGGTTGTTGAATTGATTGTGCGAAACGGCAATTCGATGCGCTCGGTCGCCGCACCGCCGGCGCCGACCGATAGCCCGGCGAGCGGCTCGGTGATGTCGCGACTGCCGGCAAGGCTGCCGACCAGTTCGGCCGCGCCCGCGATCAGCAGAATCAAGCCAAGCGCCTTCCACAGCCGGCGCCAGCCGGAGGCGCCTTCAGGCAGCCGCTCAAGCGCGCCGAGATAAACCGCCGAGGCGATCAGCAATGCGCCGCTGAGCAGCATGATCCAGAGCGGATCGAGGATGCGCGACAGCATCCAGATCGCAAGCGCAAGAAACACGACGCCGAACACGGACTTGACCGCTTCCATCCACGCGCCGGTTCTTGGCAGCAGACGACCGGCGGCGGTGCCGAACGCGATCAGGGGCGCACCCATGCCGAGCGCAAGGACGAACAGTGCGAGACCGCCGAAGACCGGATCGCGCGTCTGGCTGATATAGAGCACGGCTGCCGCCAGCGGTGGCGCAACGCAAGGGCCGACGATCAGCGCCGACAGCACGCCCATGATGGCGACGCCGGGCAGCGATCCCGGACGTTGCCGGTTGCTCGCGTTGGCAAGGCGCGTCTGCCACGATGCCGGCAATTGCAACTCGTAGAAGCCGAACATCGACAGGGCCAGCAGCACGAACAGAAGCGCGAAGCACCACAGGATCCAGGGCTGCTGAAACGCCGCTTGCAGGTTGGCGCCGGCCAGCCCGGCCACGACACCCGCAATCGTGAACACGACTGCAGTTGCGAGCACATAGACCACGGACAGAACGAAAGCACGCGCGGTGGAAACATTCTCGCCGGCGCCGGCAATGATGCCGGACAGGATAGGGATCATCGGAAACACGCACGGCGTGAATGCGAGCAGCAGGCCGAAGCCGAAGAAACTCACCAGCGCCAGGAGGCGATTGTCCGAGAGTTGCGCCGCCAGCAGCTGATCTTCCGATTGATCCGAGGCCTGCGTGGCCGATGCACGAGTGGTGGTGTCGGATCCCGCCGGCGCCGTTGTGGCGCGAGGATGACTTGCGCCCGACTCTCGCTTTGAAGGTGACGGCTCTGACGTGAACGCCGCGTTGGCGGCGGCGATCTGCGCCGCGCTCGCGGCCGGCAGGTCGATGCTGACGTCGCGCGTCATCACCGGATAGCAGATGCCGTTTTCCTGGCAGCCCTGGAATGCGGCGGTCACGCTGACGCTCTGCGGCGCGCTGTCGACGCGCTTGAGCGTGATCGGCAACTCCACTTCGTTGAAATACACCGTGACCGTGCCGAAATGTTCGTCGGTGTGCTGCACACCTGCGGGCCAGTCGGGTGGTCCGAGCGCGATGCCGTCGCCGGATTTGAGCGTGACGCGGCTCTTGTCCCGATACAGGTAATAGCCGGGTGGCATGGTCCAGCGCGCGAGAATCGCGGTCGGACTTGCCGCGATGGCCTCGAATGTGAAGGCCTGCCCGGGCGGCAGCGGCAGATTGTCGCCGGCGCGTTTCTCCAATGCGCCGGAGCTGCCACCGAGCCGCTTGGCAAACGGCGATGCGGCCAGATCGTCCGTTCGCAGCGGCGTGGTTGTCCGGGTGGCGGCCGCTATATCGAGGTTCAACTTGACCGAATGCGGCGGATAGCAGATCTTGGGGTCGACCTCATGGCAACCTTGCATGGTGACCGCCAGTGCCAGCGACGCGACGCCGTCGTCATTGAGCGTGTACGGCACGCTGGCATCGATGCGATCGTGGTAAATCTCGACATCGCCGAGAAATGCGTCGTGTTCCTTCTCGCCAGCAGGCAAATCGAGCTCGCCCAGTGTCGCGCCCGTGGTGTCGGTCTTGGCCTTGATGCGTGATCGGTACAGGTAATAATGCGGCGCGATATCCCAGTGCAGCGCGATGTGTCCCGCGCCCGCCACGTTGGCGCTGAGCTTGAAAGCCTGATCCACCGGCAGCAGGTCGGCCTCGTCTCGCGCGTTTGCGACAGGAACAGCGATGGCGATGGCCGCCAGGATGGTCAGCAGTTTCTGCATGGCTCGAGGCTCCGCGAGGTCGGTATGCGGTAGACCGCGTATCTCATGGGATTCATGCGGGCCGTGTCTCTTCGGCCACCCAGGCGAGATAATCCGGCAGGCCGGCGCTGACCTCGATAGCGACCAGTTCCGGCACCTCGTAATCGTGCAATTCGACCAGCCGCGCCTTCAACGCGTCAAACCGCTCGCTTGTGGTCTTGATAACCAGCAATACCTCGGGTTCGTCGCAGACCGCTCCTTTCCAGTGGTAGGTCGACACGATGCGCGGAATGCGGTTGACGCAGGCGGCCAGACCCTCCTCCACGAGTGTACGGGCGAGGCGTTTGGCGCCCGCTTCATCAGCGACGGTGGAGAAGGCAATCAGGGCGGACATCGGATTCGGCAATCGGACGAATCGGCAAGGCTAGGTCAACTGCCGGCCCCGGGCAAATGCGTGCAGCGGCGGACCTCGGCCGGTTCAAACGAGGTCGGCGCGGCCTGCGGCCTGTGACCGCATTTCACGGCGCCCAGCGTCGCCGACTGGTCGGAGCCCCCCTTGAATCCGGGCCGGGCAGCATCATCTGGATACCAGCCCGGCTCCGACTCTTTCGGAAAGGTGTTTTTTACCGTTAGAATTGGCACTCATCTGGACCGAGTGCTAACAGCCGGACCAGAGTCCATTTTGATCAACCAGTTGAGGGATAACCATGAAGCTTCGCCCGTTGCACGATCGCGTCATCATCAAGCGCATGGAAGAGGAAAAGATGTCCGCAGGAGGCATCGTGATTCCGGACTCCGCCGCCGAAAAGCCCATTCGCGGTGAAGTCATCGCCGCCGGTACCGGCAAGATCCTCGAGGACGGCAAGGTCCGCCCGATCGCGGTGAAGGCCGGCGACAAGGTGTTGTTCGGCAAGTATTCCGGCACCGAGGTCAAGATCGAAGGCGAGGAACTCCTCGTCATGCGCGAAGAAGACCTGATGGCCGTTATCGAAGGCTGAACCGCGGCGTGAGCGGTCAGCGGACAGCAGAAGCGCTCCGCCGCAGGCGGTTGAAATCGGCGCCAATGTGGTCCCCCGCCTACGACTTGCGGTCCGGCGCCTACCCAATTCCCTTTGCCGAACATTTCAATCTTTGAGGAAATTCACCATGGCAGCGAAAGAAATCCGTTTTTCCGAAGACTCGCGCGCACGGATGTTGCGCGGCGTCAACACCCTGGCCAATGCAGTCAAGGCCACCCTCGGCCCGAAGGGCCGCAATGTCGTGCTCGAGAAGAGCTTCGGCGCCCCGACCATCACCAAGGATGGCGTGTCGGTCGCCAAGGAGATCGAGCTTGCCGACAAGTTCGAGAACATGGGCGCGCAGATGGTCAAGGAAGTCGCGTCCAAGACTTCCGATGTGGCTGGTGACGGCACCACCACTGCGACCGTTCTTGCGCAGGCGATGATTCGCGATGGACTGAAAGCCGTCGCCGCGGGCATGAACCCGATGGACCTCAAGCGCGGCATCGACAAGGCCGTGATCGCGGCCGTCGAGGAATTGAAGAAGCTTTCCAAGCCGTCGTCCGATTCCAAGTCGATCGCCCAGGTTGGCACAATCTCGGCCAACGGCGACCAGCTGATCGGCAAGCTCATCGCCGAGGCGATGGACAAGGTCGGCAAGGAAGGCGTGATCACGGTCGAGGAAGGCTCGGGTCTGGACAATGAACTCGACGTCGTCGAGGGCATGCAGTTCGACCGCGGCTATCTTTCGCC
>JBAVZT010000109.1:0-5801 GCA_049588955.1 Rhodanobacteraceae bacterium
ACTTGCGCCAGTCGGCATCATCGTGCGCGTTGCCGAGGTACAACACATGTCTCACGCGCGCTTCCAGGGCACTGAACCAGTCGCTGGTCCGGCCGCGGCCCGCGTCCGCATCGATCACGACGCATTCGCCGTAACGCCCGAGCGCCGCGCCGAGACGGCGCGAGAGGTCGCGGGCATCGACACCATCGTGAGGCAGTATCGCGAACGTGCGTGGTGCCGAGAGCGTCGCATCGCTCTTGCGTTCGATCAGCCGTCGCACCACCAGGCGCGCAGTCGTGAGCATCGCACCGGGATGACGCTCGACCAGGTGCTGGAAACCCGCGCGCGACAGCCGCAGCAGTTCCGAGTCGCGCAGCGCACGCACGGTGGCCGAACGCGGTTGATCGACGATGAGTCCGAGTTCGCCGACGCTCTCGCCCGCCGCGACTACCCCTTCCAGACGCAATGCTCCTTCGGGGTCGGGCTTGAAGGCCCCAAGACTGCCCGACTTGAGCACATACAGCGAATCCGACGGGTCGCCGTGATCGAACAAGCGTGCGCCGCCGGGCAAAGCGAACCATTCGAGCTCGTCCGCGAGTTCATCGAGGCCGGCCTCGTCAAGATGCATGAACAGCGGCAAGCCGTGCAACAGCTTGCGCATGTCGAACTCGTCGTCGCCGGCCATCGTTTCGCTCACGCAGCCCCCGCCACCGTGCCATGCGCATGCTAAGGCAAACCGGCGTCGCTGAGGAGAAAATCGTCCGAGGCGCGTCATCCCTGTGGCGGGCCGCGCGCATGGTCCGCTCGCATCAGTCTCCGGTGCCGTCGAAGCCGTCCTTGAAGATGAGGTCGTCAGCGGCCGCGGGCTGCACTTCGAATGCGCCGAAACTGCTCGCGTTCTGCGGCCTTGAGTTCGATCCGGCGTGTTTGCGCTTTCACGAAACCCAGCGCGACGTGCGCACGCCGAGCGCCGGCCAGGTACGCGAACCCTTGCGTCGGAACACGGCACGCGCCGAGCACCATGGGACCCTGCTCGATCCGTTGCGCGCGGCGCTGGCCGCCCAGTCTGATTGGCAGGATGGGGTGAGCTCAGCGATACCCATCGAAAGCCGTGGCAGTAGCACCGAACTACGCAATCGGCGTCGATGGGATCGTGACTCACGGCGGCGGTGCGGGCTGGCAGGGAGCTGAAAACTCCATTTCAGCATCCTGTTGGCGCCCGTTGCGATCGGTTGGCCCCGGCGGACGGCGGAGTGCGTTTTCCTTGAAGGAGCGCACTGGAAAAACGCGTCTCATCCATGCCCCGACGGGGCTCTCGCAAACGGAGAACACCATGATCACCACGTTTCGTCTGTCCGTGATACCGCGTGCCGTCGTCACCCTGTGTCTGCTGTCTGCCGCAGCGACCGCCATGGCCGCGCAGCCGCCGGAAACCGCGGCCGCCGGAGCCGCCTACGGCGCCTATCTCAAGAGGGTCAAGAGCGGAGACATGAAAGCAGTCGCCGCGGACATGATCCCGGAGAAGGCCGCCCAATTGAACGCACAGAAGGACAGCAAGGACTTTCCGATGATGTGGGGGCTGTTCACCACCATGCACCCGGCCAGCGTGAAGGTAACCGACGCGCACAAGGATGGCGCCAAGCTGGTGCTGATGGTCGAGACTACCGAAGGCGACAAGCAGACCGGCACCATCGAAATGCAGCAAATCGGCGGAAAGTGGCTGGTCGGCCAGGAAAGCTACAAGGGAACGATGGGAGGCGGCTGACAACACAGCGGACATCCGCGTATTGAGGCGAGGGCGCTCGGCGATACCCGCCGAACGCGGGTGCATCGCGCTGGGGTGCGAAGCGTGGGCTGCGCAGAGCGCGCTAAGATGCGAGCCTCCCACCGGAGGAGGTCGTCTTGCGCAATACCTTGCTGGTCGCATCGTTGCTGTCGATTTTCGCACCGGGCGTCGAGGCCGCAGCCGAGACCATCCGGCAGGCGGTGCAGGTGGTGCTGCCCGAGATCACCGCTTGGCGGCGTGATATTCACGCACACCCGGAACTGAGCAATCGCGAAGTGCGCACTTCGACGATCGTTGCCGAAACGCTTGGGAAACTCGGCTACGAGGTGCGTACCGGCATCGCCCATACCGGCGTCACCGGCATCCTGCGCGGCGGCAAAGCCGGGCCGAAGCTCGCGATCCGAGCCGACATGGATGCGTTGCCAGTGACCGAGGAGGTCGATCTGCCATTCGCGTCGAAGGCCAGGGCGGAGTACCAGGGCAAGCAGGTCGGCGTCATGCACGCCTGCGGACACGACGCGCATACCGCGATGATGCTCGGACTCGCGACGATTTTCGCGAAGATGCGTCAGGACCTGCCGGGCCAGGTCATGCTGATCTTTCAGCCGGCCGAGGAAGGCGCCCCGGCGGGAGAGGAAGGCGGTGCGCCGCTGATGGTCAAGGACGGCGTGTTCCGCGATTTCAAGCCGGACGCGATATTCGGCATGCACGTGGTCAGCACGTTGCCGGTCGGCGCGGTCGGCATCCGGCCCGGCGGCATGATGGCGAGTTCCGATACATTCCGCATTGTCGTACATGGGCGCCAGAGCCATGGAGCGATGCCATGGAAAGGCATTGATCCAATCGTTACGGCGGCCGAGATCGTCACCTCGGCGCAAACCATCGTCAGTCGGCAACTCGATATCAACCGCGATCCGGCGGTGGTCACGTTCGGCGTGTTCAACGGCGGCGTGCGTTTCAACATCGTGCCGGACAGCGCCGAATTGCAAGGCACCATCCGCGCCTTCAGTCCGGACATGCGCCGGCAGGCGTTGACTAGTCTCTCCAATATCGCCACGCACGTTGCCGCCGCGAACGGCGCGACGGTCGATGCCGAAATTCCGATGCCCGGCAGCAATCCGGTCAATTACAACGATCCGGCATTGACCGCGCGCGTTCGCAAAAGCATCGAGAAGGCAATCGGCGCCGATCATGTCGTCGACGCCCAACGCTGGACCGCTTCCGAGGACTTTCCGTACTTCGGCCTCGCTGCCAAGGCACCAAGCGCGTACTTCTTCGTCGGCGCGACGCCGCTCGGAACCGATCCGACGACCGCGCCGAGCAACCATTCGCCGCGCTTCTTTCTCGATGAGCGCGCGCTCGAGATCGGGACCACAGCGATGCTGAAGTCAGCGCTGGACTATCTCGAATACGAGTAGCGACGACCATTCGTACATGGCCCGGTTCGACGCAGGGCTCGTTGGCGGCGGGCTTGTCGGCGGCGGGCTTAAGCCCGCCCTATGGGATCACGGCGTGATGACGCGGCGCCATAGGGCGGGCCTCGGCCCGCCACATGCCAATGGGACGTTCGTACTTTGTGTCTCCGGCCGCCGATCGTCACGGATCGAAGCCGTTCGCGAAGATCGAATCCGGATTGCCGAATGGCGTTGCCGGCGAGAACTCCGAGGTGCTGGCCACGCCATCGCCGTCAGTCGCGGTCGCGACCAGCAGGCCGCCGGCAGTGCCCGGCGCCAGCATGAACGTATGCGTGTAGGTGACGTTCGGCGCACTCGCTGTCGAAAAGCCGAGGTAGACGCGTCCCTGGGCATTCGCGGCGTTATCGGCGAGGTAGAAATCGGCAAAGATATCGTAGTCCGAGTTGATGCTGGTCGAGTCGATCTGCCATTGCACGGTCAGTTCCGGCGGCGACGCTGCGGTGTCGAGCACGGCCGAGATGATGGTGGGGTAGTTTTGCAACCGGTTCGGCCCGACATCGCCGTCGCCCGGATCGTTCGGTGTCACGCCGTCGGCGGACAGATCGATGCCGATGCCGGCATTGGCGAAGATCGAATTGCCGTAGACCGGGTTCGCGTTGCCGACGCCCGGACCGATCTCGACGCCGGTTTCGCCGTTGTATCCGATCGAATTGAACGAGATCCGGTTCGCGGTGATCGCGCCGGCCGTGGAAACCAGACCGACGCCGTCACCCGCATTGCCAATGCTGCGTCCGTCGTCGGTCACGCCGATGAAGTTGAAGTCAACGACGTTGTCCGAGCCTTCGATGTCGACGCCGTCGACGCCGGAGAAGCCGATGCGGTTGGCAGCATCGATGTCGCCGCCGATCACATTGGCGTCGGAGCGCACGTGAACGCCCTCGCCATCGTTGCCGAAGTCCTGGATGCCGCCGACCGCAAAGTCGGCATACCCGACGATGTTGTTCTGCACCGTCGTCGCGTCGCCGAGCAGATCGATGCCGTCATCGGCGCTGTTCATGACGCGGTTGCCGATGACGCTGTTGTCGTTGCCGCCGTCGATGCGGATACCGTCGCCGTTGTTGCCTTGCGAAAACGTGATCGAGCCGAGGATATTGCCGGCGATCGTGTTGCCGTCGCCGTCGATGACGATACCGTCGGTATTGTTGGCAATGTCGTTCTGGCCATTGGTGTCGGTCGAGCCGACCGTGTTGTTGTTGCCGGTCAGGTCGATACCGATGCCGCCGTTGGCCAGCTGCGCGCCGTTCTTGTTGATGCCGATCGTGTTTGCGTCGATCTCGTTGTCCGAGCCGAGGATCTGGATCGCGTTGCCGGTATTGCCGGAAATCAGGTTGCCGAGATCCAGCGTGTTGTTGAACGTGCCGATAAAGTTGCCATTCGCGGCGACTCCGACAAGGCCGATGCCATTGCCGCGTGCGCCAATACCATCGGGTGTCGTGCCGATACGATTGCCGGCAATTACATTGTTGGCAGCTACTCCGAGGGAGATGCCGCTGTCGACGTTCGCCGAGATCACATTGCCGAAGAATCCGCTCGCGAACCGGCCGATGAAGTTGCTGTCGGAACCGATGAAGATTCCCTGGCCGTTGCCGGCAGCGCTGCCGTCCGCCAGCAGGCCGATGTAACAGGAGTCCACCAGAAAAGTACTGACGCTGTTGCTGATGCTGATCCCGGTCCCGAAACGGACGACCCCGACGGCCCTCACCCCACCACTCGAAGCTCCGCTGCCGAAGAATCGCAAACCATTCGCGCTGCCACCCGATCCGCCGACGGCGCTGCCATCAATGTAGATTGTCGGCGGCGCGTCTTCAAGATCGAGGCTCGGACCCGCGTATCCGGGCGCCGTTGTGCCGTCGATGTCCAGCTGACCGGTAACCTGCGGCAATGGTCCTTGCGTCGCTGCCACTTGAATCGTTCCATTGACCGAGAACCAGATCTGGTCGGCCCCGGCCAGTGCGTTGCTTTCCTCAATCGCCGCGCGCAGCGTGCAGGTGCCGAAATTGTCGGCGCAGATACCGTCGCCCGGCGCCGCATCGTGCGCGTCGGCGTCGTCGAACAGGCCGTCGACCGTGAACGTCGCCGCGGTCGCCGTGGACGTGAAGAACGCTGCCGCCGGCAGCGCAAGAGCAATCAGGAGATTGGTTCGAATGTTCATCGCAGGCCTCCGTGGCTGGCAAACTGCATCGCGGAAAGATCCGCGGCCCCTGATTCATCGCAGTCCGGCGACGAATCGGGACAGGGCAAGGCAAATCGTCCGAGTGCACAACGGTTTACAATCAATCAATCGGACAGACCATGGCGGGTCCCGGGGACAGGCAATGAGCGAGATTACCGAGCTGCTTGAGCGCGCCCGCAACGGCGAGCCGGAGCAGCTCGACCGCGTGTTTGGCGCGCTCTACGCCGAGTTGCGGAGGCTGGCCGAAGCGCGGCTCGCCAGCGGCAATCAGACGCTGACTCCGACCGTGCTCGTGCACGAAGTGTTTCTCACTCTGCGTGGCAACGAGTCCCTGAGCCTGAACGACCGCAGGCATTTCTTCGCCTGTGCCGCGCGTTCGATGCGCTGC
>JBAVZT010000110.1:0-4569 GCA_049588955.1 Rhodanobacteraceae bacterium
CCGAGCACGATGACGATTTCACGTTCGAGCAGGAACGGCAGCTCGCGACGCAGCATCGGCAGCGGCATGTCGGTGGTCGCACGCAGGGTCAGCTCGTCGAGCATGAAGCGCGCGTGATTGGACCCCCAGGTGATCTCCGGCCGGCGTGCTCCATAGCCGGCGAGCGGACGCAAACGCACGCTGACGCGCGGAGCGCCGGCCAACGGCCGGATACGCCGGATCAGGCTCATCGGGTGAAAAATCCGCCCATATTGCTTGTAACGCGGTGCGAAATCGGTGATCTCGACCGAACTGCCGTCGCTGCTGTCGATGCGTGTCACCAGCACTGCGCTGTTGTCGACGTAATGCTGCGTACTCGCATTGCCGCCCTCGACCGCCACATCGAAAAAACCCGCATCGCCATCGGTCGGATCGAGCAGGGAACAGAACACCGGATCGCCGTCGAACGCGGGCAGGCAACACCAGACGATGCGCGCGTGCCGGTCGATCAGAGCGCTGACGCTGCCGTTGCCGACGATGCCGAGATCGAGGCTGGCCTGATCCGGCAATGCCACCGGCCCAGCATCGTCTGCGCGTTTCGCGCCCGGAGGCGATTTGCCGTCACGCGTCATCGTCGGTTTCTCCATCGGCATCGTCGACCAACGCAGCGAGCCACGCGCGTACCGCGGCCGGCTCGGCCAGCTGGTAACGCGCCGCAGTCGGGCGGCGCTCGCCGACGATCACGCTGACGCCGCCGAGCATATTGGCGCGCTCGAACGCATGCTCGTCGGTCAGGTCGTCGCCGATCATCCACGGTACGCGTCCCGCGAACGGCTCGGAACGCATGAAGGTCGCGAGCGCGTCGCCCTTGTCGCCACCGGACGGCTTGAGCTCGACGACGTGATTGCCATGCTGCAACTCGTAACCGGACCCGGCGGCGACGAGCAATTCGTGAGCGATCCGGTTGACCTCCGCCCCGGCCCTGGATGCGCCGCGATAGTGCAGCGCCAGAGCGCTGCCTTTTTCCTCGATCACCACTCCATCGAGTTTTGCCGTCGCGTTCTGCGCGCGGCCGACCAACCCGGCGATGCGGGCGGAGCCGCCTTCGCCCGGCGTGCGCTCGCGCGATGCGTCCGATCCCTCGTGGTACTCGATGCCGTGCAGACCGGCCGCGGCGATATCCGGCAGGTCGAACAGCGCGTCGATCTGCGCGAGCGACCGCCCGCTCAGCAAGGCGAGCGCGCCATCGAGCGCGCGGTGCAGCCGCAGCAGCAAACGGCGCGTCGCCGGAGTCACGTCGACCGCATCGGGATGATCGGCGAAATCGAGCAGGCTGCCGTCGAGATCGAGAAACAGCGCGATTGTCCGCGGATTGGCCGGCGGCGGGAGCCGCAACGGGGCGTCGGAGCTGTCGGTGTAGCGGGCCTTGCGGCTCATGTCGGACATGGAAACGGGGCGTGCACACGAAGGATGATCCATTGTGCCGGATGCATCCTCGCTGACCAACCGCAACCGCCCACCACGGGTTGTGCAAAGACATTTTCGCGATCGGGCCCCGTTTGCTTGAATCCAGACGCCCGGACCCTTATCTGTCAGCCGATCGCCGGGCACATTGCTGGCGAAATCTTCGGGGTTCGCATCATGCGCATGGACAAACTTACTTCGCGTTTCCAGCAGGCGCTGGCCGACGCGCAGTCGCTCGCGGTCGGACGCGACAACAATATCCTCGAGCCGGCGCACCTGATGGCTGCGCTGCTCGACCAGCAGGGCGGTTCGACCACGCCATTGCTCGCGCAGGCGGGCGTCAACGTGCCGGCGCTGCGCACGCGCGTCGGGCAGATCCTGGACCGCTTGCCGAAAGTGGCCGGACAAGAAGGCCATCTCAATGTCGGCAACGAACTCAACCGGCTGCTCAACCTCACCGACAAGCTGGCCCAGAAGCGCGGCGACGCGTTCATCGCGAGCGAATTGTTCGTGCTCGCAGCGCTCGACGACAAGAGTGAACTCGGCGCTGCATTGAAAGCCGCAGGCGCCAGCAAGGCGTCGGTCGAAGCGGCGATCGACCACCTGCGCGGCGGCGAGAAGGTGCAGTCCGAAGGCGCCGAGGACCAGCGCCAGGCGCTGGAGAAATACACCATCGACCTGACCGCGCGCGCCGAATCCGGCAAGCTCGATCCGGTGATCGGGCGCGACGAGGAAATCCGCCGCGTGATCCAGGTGCTGCAGCGACGCACCAAGAACAACCCGGTGCTGATCGGCGAACCGGGTGTCGGCAAGACCGCGATCGTCGAGGGCCTGGCCCAGCGCATCGTCAACGGCGAAGTGCCCGAAGGCTTGCGCAACAAGCGCGTGCTGTCGCTGGACATGGGCGCGCTGATCGCCGGCGCGAAATTCCGCGGCGATTTCGAGGAGCGCCTGAAGGCGGTACTCAGCGACCTTTCGAAACAGGAAGGGCAGGTGATCCTGTTCATCGACGAATTGCACACCATGGTCGGCGCCGGCAAGGCCGAGGGTTCGATGGATGCGGGCAACATGTTGAAGCCCGCGCTTGCACGCGGCGAGCTGCACTGCATCGGCGCGACCACGCTCGATGAATACCGCAAGTACGTCGAAAAGGATGCCGCGCTCGAACGTCGTTTCCAGAAGGTGTTCGTGGGTGAACCGAGCGTCGAGGACACCATCGCGATCCTGCGCGGGCTCAAGGAAAAGTACGCAGTGCATCACGGTGTAGAAATCACCGATCCGGCGATCGTCGCGGCGGCCACGCTGTCGCACCGCTACATTGCCGACCGCCAGTTGCCGGACAAGGCGATCGACCTGATGGACGAGGCCGCTTCGCGCATCCGCATGGAAATCGATTCCAAACCGGAGGAGCTCGACCGCCTCGAACGCCGCCTGATCCAGCTCAAGATCCAGCGCGAGGCGCTGAAGAAGGAGAAGGACAAGGAATCGAAGCAGCGCCTGGCGGATCTCGAATCGGAGATCGCGACGCTCGAGCGCGAGTTCGCGGACATGGACGACATATGGAAGTCCGAAAAGGCGACGCTGCACGGTGCAACACGCATCAAGGAACAGATCGAGCAGGCCCGGCTCGAGCTCGACGCAGCCGCGCGCCAGCAGGACTACGCGCGCATGAGCGAGATCCAGTACGGACGCCTTCCCGAACTCGAGGCGCAGCTCAAGGCCGCGCAGAAAGTGGAAACAGAAGGTTTCCAGCTGCTGCAGGATCGCGTGACCGCCGACGAGATCGCCGAAGTCGTGTCGCGCTGGACCGGTATTCCGGTGTCGCGCATGCTCGAAGGCGAGCGCGAAAAACTCCTGCGCATGGAAGACGCGCTGCACAAGCGCGTCGTCGGCCAGGACGAAGCCGTGCACGCGGTCGCCGATGCGATCCGGCGCTCGCGCGCGGGTCTGTCCGATCCGAACCGTCCGATCGGCTCGTTCCTGTTTCTCGGACCGACCGGCGTCGGCAAGACCGAACTGTGCAAGGCACTGGCCGAATTCATGTTCGATTCCAACGATGCGATGGTGCGCATCGACATGAGCGAGTTCATGGAAAAGCACTCGGTTGCGCGCCTGATCGGTGCGCCGCCGGGCTATGTCGGCTACGAGGAGGGCGGTTACCTGACCGAAGCGATCCGCCGGCGCCCGTATTCGGTGATCCTGCTCGATGAAATCGAGAAGGCCCACCACGACGTGTTCAACATCCTGCTGCAGGTGCTCGACGATGGCCGTCTGACCGACGGTCAGGGACGCACGGTCGATTTTCGCAACGCCGTGATCGTGATGACCTCCAATCTCGGCTCGCAAGCCATCCAGGATCTGTCCGACAGCGACAGCGGCGATCGCGAGGAGGCCTACACCAAGATGAAGGCCGCCGTCATGGGCGTGGTGCAGGCGCATTTCCGTCCCGAGTTCGTCAACCGGCTCGACGAGATCGTGGTGTTCCGCCCGCTCGATCGCGCGCAAATCCGCGAGATAGCGCGCATACAGATCGCCCAGCTCGAGAAGCGTCTGGGCGAGCGCCAGTTGCAACTGGACATCAGCGACCGTGCACTCGACCTGCTCGGCAATGTCGGCTTCGATCCGGTGTACGGCGCACGCCCGCTCAAGCGCGCGATCCAGCAGCAACTCGAAAACCCGCTGGCGAAGGAAATCCTCGAAGGGCGATTTGCGCCGGGCGGTACCGTGCGCGTCGATGCCGAGGGTGGACGGCTGGTGTTCGCGAAATCCTGACGAACTGCGCGCGGCGGTCAACGAGGACGGCGACCGAATCGGTTCGCAAGGGACTTTGACGAGCGGACGTCGCGGCGATTGCTGCGTTCCCCGACGTTATCGCCACGGATCCGGAGCGATAAGTGATATCGACGCACAATCGTCGGATAACGCGCTGCGCTGCTCCGTATGGGCATGTCGCGAAGGCCGCAAGCCCATGTCCCGCCGAAGGATTTTTCCTTGACCGGCGTTCCGCGCCGCGCGCAGGATAAGACTTATCGCTCCGGATGCGGGGCATATTTGTAGTTAGCCAGCTCAATCAGCACATCGGCATGGCATGGTTCGCCAAGTTTGCACCAACAGGCCAGATTTTTG
>JBAVZT010000111.1:0-10540 GCA_049588955.1 Rhodanobacteraceae bacterium
ACCGCGGTCAATCTGATGTGGGCGCTCGATCGGATGCGCGCGGCAGCCGACCGTGGGGCCGATGTCGACGCATTGACGTGCGAAGCGCAGGCGATCGAGGATGAGGATCTGGCCGCCAACCGGCGTATGGGTGAACTTGGCGCGGCGCTGATCGAGCCGGGTTCGGGTGTGCTGACCCATTGCAATACCGGCTCGCTCGCGACTGCCGGTTTTGGCACCGCGCTTGGCGTCGTGCGTGCGGGCTTCGCGGCAGGTCGCATCGCGCGTGTCTATGCAGGCGAGACGCGGCCGTGGTTGCAGGGCGCTCGGCTGACGCTTTGGGAACTGCAGCGCGATGGCATCCCGGCACAGTTGATTGCCGATTCGGCGGCGGCGCACCTGATGTGCTCCGGCCGGGTGCAGTGGGTCGTGGTGGGCGCCGACCGCATTGCGGCCAATGGCGATGTTGCCAACAAGATCGGTACCTATCAGCTTGCGATTGCGGCACGCCATCACGGCGTCGGTTTCATGGTGGTGGCGCCGGCGTCAACCATCGACCTCGCGATGCCGAACGGCGCGAACGTCGAAATCGAAGTTCGCGCCGCCGATGAGTTGCTGATGTTCGCCGGCCAGCGGACCGCCGTGGAGGGAGCGCAGGCCTGGAATCCGGTGTTCGATGTGACGCCGGCGCATCTGATCGACGTGATCGTTACCGAGCGCGGCGTGATCGAGAATCCGGATGCGCGTAATCTGGCCGATACGCTCGATCGCGGGAGCGGACGGGCGCATCGTTTCGCGCAGCGGTCGATGGCGCGTCCCGTGCCGGATTGCTGACCGATGCCGCTGCGCAAGCAAATCGGGTTGTTTTTCGTCAGCGGCGTGCTGGGTTTCGTGGTCGATGCGGGGATCGTGCAGTTCATGGTGCGCGAACTCGACAGCAACCCGTACGGCGCGCGATTGCTGTCTTTCCTCGCGGCCGCCACGACGACCTGGTTGTTCAATCGCAACTTCACGTTTGCCGATCGTCTGCGGGGCGGCAGCAAGCGTCGCGAGCTGATCCGATATCTCGTCGCGATGGCCGGCGGCTTTGCCTTGAATTACGGCGTCTACGCGCTCGCGGTCTGGCAGATGTCATTGGTACGGTCGTGGCCTGCGATCGGTGTGGCGGCCGGATCGCTTGCCGGCGCCACGGTCAATTTCCTGACTTCCAAGTACTGGATTTTCCACCGCGCGTCCGGCGCGCGAGGGTGAGTCGCGTGGCAGCCGGCGCCGCTGTTGCGTCGAGGCTGGGTCAAGGCGGCTAAAACCGCGCTAAGTACGCTAAAAATCAGGAGAATCCTGCCGCAACGCGCCCGCGTTTGTGGTATGATTTCGGGTCTTCCGCACGGGTCCACGGCGGCGCAGGCCGCGGATGGCGACTGCACCGCGAGAAGCCCCGTTTCATGGCGGTTTTTTCGCAGTCCGGTCGTCGATCGCGACGTCGCCGTTCGGATACCGGTGTCCGCATTTTCAAGGAAAACAGCGCATGGCTGAGCTGGCCAGAGAAATCATTCGCGTCAACATCGAGGATGAGGTTCGAAGGAGCTATCTCGACTACGCAATGAGCGTGATCGTCGGGCGCGCACTGCCCGACGTGCGCGACGGCCTGAAGCCGGTGCATCGTCGCATCCTGTACGCGATGCAGGAATCGGGCAACGTCTGGAACCGGCCGTACGTCAAGTGCGCGCGCGTGGTCGGCGAGGTGATGGGAAAATTCCATCCGCACGGGGATTCGTCGATCTACGATGCGCTGGTTCGCATGGCGCAAGGTTTCTCGATGCGCTACATGCTGGTCGATGGCCAGGGCAATTTCGGTTCGGTCGACGGCGACAATGCCGCGGCCATGCGCTACACCGAATGCCGGCTCGATCGGCTTTCTTCCGAACTGCTGGCCGACATCGACAAGGAAACGGTCGACTTCCAACCCAATTACGATGAGAAGGAACTCGAACCGAGCGTACTGCCGACGCGCGTGCCCAATCTGCTCGTCAACGGTTCGGCCGGCATTGCGGTCGGCATGGCGACCAACGTGCCACCGCACAATCTCGGCGAAGTGGTGGATGCCTGCATTGCCTTGATCGACGATCCGGAAACCGGATTTGACGAGCTGCTGCGGCTGATCCCGGGCCCGGACTTTCCGACCGCGGGAATCATCAACGGCGCTGCCGGAATCGTCGAAGCGTATCGCACCGGGCGTGGACGTATTCTGGTGCGCGCGCGCGCCGACGTGGAAACCGGGGACAACGGTCGTGACGTCATCGTCGTTACCGAGTTACCGTACCAGGTCAACAAGGCGCGCCTGATCGAGAAGATCGCCGAGCTGGTCAAGGAAAAGCGCATCGAGGGCATTTCCGAGCTGCGCGACGAGTCCGACAAGGATGGCATGCGCATCGTCATCGAAGTGCGCCGCGACACGATGGCCGATGTGCTGTTGAACAATCTGTTTCAGCAGACCCAGTTGCAGGTCACGTTCGGCATCAACATGGTGGCACTGGTCGACGGCCAGCCGCGCACGCTGGCGTTGCGCGAAGTGCTCGAAGCCTTCATTCGCCATCGTCGCGAAGTGGTCACGCGGCGCACGATCTTCGATCTGCGCAAGGCGCGTGCGCGCGCGCACATCGTGGAAGGCCTGACTGTTGCGTTGGCCAATATCGATGCGATGATCGAACTGATCAAGACCTCGGCCTCTTCCGACGAGGCGCGCGAGCGCATGATCGCGCGGCGTTGGGAGCCGGGTATGGTGCGGGCGCTGCTGGAGAGCGCCGGCAGCTCGATTTCGCGTCCCGAGGATCTCGCGGCCGACGCCGGTCTCGGCGGCGATGGATACCAGTTGTCCGAAATCCAGGCGAAGGAAATCCTCGAAATGCGGCTCAATCGCCTGACCGGGCTCGAGCAGGAGAAATTGTCCGACGAATACCGCTCGCTGCTCGATACGATCGGCGGACTGGTCGAAATTCTCCAGGATCCCGACAAATTGCTCGGCGTGATTCGCGAAGAGATGGCCGCCGTGAAATCCGCCTACGGCGACGTGCGGCGCACCGTGATCCAGCCCAGCCAGGAAGACCTCGATGTGCTGGACCTGATTGAACCCGAAGACGTCGTGGTGACGTTGTCGCACGCGAGTTACGCCAAACGTCAGCCGGTCAGCACCTATCGCGCGCAGCGCCGCGGTGGACGCGGCCGCTCGGCCACGGCGATGAAGGAGGAGGATTTCGTCGAACGTCTGTGGATCGCGAACACGCACGACACCTTGCTCACCTTCACCAGTGCGGGGCGGGTGTTCTGGCTCAAGGTTCATCAGTTGCCCGATGCCGGACCGCATGCGCGTGGCAAGCCGATCGTGAACCTGCTGCCGCTCGAGCCGGACGAATTCGTGCAGGCGGTGCAGCCCGTGCGCGAGTTCGACGATGCTCGCTACGTGTTTTTCGCAACGGCAAAAGGCACAGTCAAGAAGACGCCGCTGACCGAGTTCGCCTTCCGCCTGCAACGCGGCAAGATAGCGATCAACCTGGAAGATGGGGATGCGCTGGTGGACGTCCAGATCACCGACGGCGGCAGCGACATCATGTTGTTCGCGTCCAACGGCAAGGTCGTTCGATTTGCAGAAACCGCGGTGCGGTCGGTCGGGCGTACGGCCATCGGAGTGCGCGGCATGCGTCTGGGCGGCGATGCGCATGTGGTATCGATGATCGTCGTGGATGGTGACGACGATGTTCTCACCGCCACAGCGCATGGCTTCGGCAAGCGCACCGCATTGGACCAGTTCCCGAAAAAGGGACGCGGCACGCAGGGCGTGATCGGCATCCAGTGCTCTGAACGAAACGGCGCATTGGTGGCGGCGGCGCAGGTCGACGAAAGCCAGGAAGTCATGCTGATTTCGGACCAGGGCACGCTGGTACGCACACGTGTAACGGAGATATCCAGGCTCGGCCGCAACACCCAGGGCGTCACCCTGATCCGATTGCCCGACGAGGAAAAGCTGGTCGGTGTGGTGCGTCTCGATGCCGAAGGCGACGACGACAACGAGAACGGCGACGGCAGCGACGGCAGCGACGGCAGCGAGGAAGGCTAGCCTAGTCCTGCCCGTGCGGCTCCAGCGGCGGCTTTTGTATGCATCGTCCGCACCCGCCGTCGCGGATCATGGCGGGGCCGGTGAACGCCTAGGGAAAAATCGCGCTAAGGACCCTCCACCAGGTTAATCAGAGGGTCCTAAGACGACGGACCGGTCAGACGGTTAGCCGATAGCGGCCAGCATCGCTTCGGCGCTGGAAACCTTCAATTCGCCTGGCGCTTCGACGTGCAGTTGCTTGACTACGCCATCCTCGGCGTAGAGCGCGAAGCGCTTTCCGCGCATGCCCATGCCGAACGGCGTTGCGTCCATTTCCAGCCCGAGTGATTTGGCGAATTCGCCATTGCCGTCGGCCAGCATGTGCAGGCCGTCCGGCACGTCTTGACTCTTGCCCCAGGCGTCCATCACGAACGCATCGTTCACGGCCATGCAGGCCACCTCGATACCGCGCTCGCGGAATTCATCGAAGTGTTGCACGTAGCCGGGCAGATGCTTGGCCGAGCAGGTCGGCGTGAATGCCCCGGGCACCGAGAACAGCACGACTTTCTTGCCGCCGAACAACTCGTCGGTCGTGATTGTCTGCACGCCATCGTCGAGCGTGCTGAGGGTGGCGTCGGGAATGCGTTCACCAATCTGGATGGTCATGCGGGATTCCTGGAAATGCGCGGACGCGGTCAGGCGATCATACGGCACGCGACCGGACCGGCCCAAACCACGGGAAACACTCGCGTTGGCCTACGTTTTCAGAGTGGCTTGGCGGCGACGCCCTTGGGGACTTGAAATGAGAACGGGCGGACCTATTTTTTCGGCAACCCGGCGTAGACGCCGTAACCCTTCAGGAGTTTGTCATGGCCATTGCCCGTTATACCCCGTGGAACATCCAGGACGAGTTCAATCAGGCGTTCGAGCGTTTTCTGTCTCCCGGTGACAGCGACCAGTCGAGCGTAGTCACCAGTCAATGGACCCCGCATGTCGATATCAAGGAGGAAGACAAACGGTTCGTGATTCTTGCCGACATTCCCGGTGTCGATCCGAACGACATCGAAGTCAGCATGGACAAGGGAATCCTTACCATAAAGGGTGAGCGCAAATCGGAAAGCAGGGACAACAACGGCTCGCTGACACGCGTGGAGCGATCACACGGCTTGTTCTATCGGCGCTTCGCGCTCCCCGACAGCGCCGACGCCGACGGCGTCAGTGCCAGCGGCAAGCACGGCGTGCTCGAGATTTCGATACCGAAGAAGCCGGAAACCACCCCGCGGCGCATCACGATCAACGGCTGATAGCCGATGCCGATACACTGCGGCCTGCGAGCGGCCTGTCTCTCGCGGGCCGCTTTTGCGCGCCGGGCCGCGGCTGGGGTAGGGTGGCGCGCCCGATTGCGCAAGGCTATGCATGCAATTCAAGGATTACTACGAAACCCTCGGCGTCAAGTCCGACGCCGCCGACGCCGACATCAAATCGGCGTATAGGCGGCTTGCGCGCAAGTATCACCCGGATGTAAGCAAGGAGGTCGGCGCCGAGGAGCAGTTCAAGGCGGTCAATGAAGCGTACGAAGCGCTCAAGGATCCCGAGCGCCGTCGTTCGTACGACCAGTTGCGCGCGGGCGGGTATCGCGGCGGCGATGATTTCCGGCCGCCGCCGGATTGGCAGACGCGCGCTCGCTCCGATGGCGGATTCACTGCTGAAGGCGATTTCGACCAGCAGGGCTTCAGTGATTTCTTCGAGTCCTTGTTCGGCCATCGCGGCGGAGCGCGTGGCGCGAGCCCGCGCCCCAGGCGCGGCAACGATCTCCATGCCCATTTCGAGATCGCCCTGACAACGGCATTCAGCGGCGGTCGCGAGCGTGTGACGCTGCGCGATCCAATGCAGGGCGAGCGCACGCTCGAGATCAGGATCCCGGCCGGAATTCTGCCTGGACAGCAGATTCGTCTGGCCGGGCAGGGCTATCCCGGCATGCAGGGTGGACCCGCCGGCGATCTGTTGCTCGAGATCGGTATCCGCAAGGATCCGCGCTTCCGTCTGGACGGCCGCGATGTACTGATGGATCTGCCGGTGACGCCATGGGAGGCGGGCCTCGGCGCAAAGATCACTGTGCCGACGCTTTCGGGCGACGTCGACCTGCGCGTGCCTGCCGGGTCGGACAGTGGACGCAAACTGCGCTTGCGTGGCCGCGGCATGCCGGGTGACAAGCCGGGCGATCAGATTGTCAGCCTCGAAGTACGCGTGCCGGCTGCGAAGACGGCCGCCGAGCGCGAACAGTACGAAAACATGAAGCGCGTGTTCGACGGCTTCAATCCGCGCGCGGAATAGGGAAACGTCTCAGGCCGCCGGCAGATAGGTATTGATGGTCTGGCTGAGTTCGGCCTCTTCGACCGGCTTGGTCACATACGCTTTCGCGCCTTGACGCATACCCCATACGCGATCGGTTTCCTGTCCCTTGGTCGTCACCAGAATTATCGGGATATGGCTGGTCTTGGGATCCTTGGCGATCGTGCGGGTCGCCTGGAAACCGTTGAGGTTCGGCATCACGACGTCCATCAGAATCAGATCCGGCACGTCGCGCTTGGCCGCGTCGACACCGGCCGCGCCGTCTTCGGCAGTCGAAACCTGATGGCCGAGTTTCTCGACGATGCGCCGCAGACCCACCAGCTGGGACGGTGAATCATCGACAATCAGTATTCGCGCCATTGCGTCGTTTTCCCCGCCATCGCCAGGTGACCCCTCCCGCATTCTAATCGTGCCCCGGCGATGCTGCCAGTCTTCCAGTCAGCCGATGCGAACGATACTGCGACCGAACGAGTCGCCGCTCAGCATTGATGAGAAAATCTCGCCAAGTTCGTCGATTTTGACTTCTTCTGTCGCGATCTTGTCCAGATGCGGCGGCTTCCAGTCGGTCGCCAGATGTGCCCAGATTGCGTCGCGAATTGAACGCGCAGTGCCGGCCGACGCGATGCCGAGCAGACTGACGCCACGGATGATGAATGGCATGACCGTGGTCGCGAGATCAGAGCCGCCGGCCATGCCGCAACAGGCGATATTGCCGTACGGCTGGATCACGCGTGTGAGTCCGGCCAGCATGTCGCCGCCGACGCTGTCGATCGCGCCGGCCCAGTGCGCGTTTTCGAGCGGGCGCTGGCCCCAGTAGAGTTCCTTGCGCGCGATGCACTGCTTGGCACCGAGTCCGATCAGGAAATCGAACTGCTCGACCTTGCCGGTGATCGCATGGGCTTCGAAGCCCGCGGCAGTCAGGATATCGATCGCGAGCGTGCCGACTCCGCCGGTAGCTCCGGTCACGACGATCGGACCCATTTCGGGGGTCTGTCCGTTGCGCATCATTTGATACAGCGAAAGCGCAGCGGTGAAACCGGCCGTGCCGATCATCATCGATTCGCGCAGTGTCAGGCCGTCCGGCAACGGAATCGCCCATTTGGACTCGAGGCGGATGTATTCGGCATAACCCCCATCTCGCGTTTCCGACAGACCGCAACCGGTGCACAACACCTGATCCCCTTCCTTGAACGAGGGGTCGCTCGATGCCGCGACATAACCGGCCGCGTCGATACCGCCGTTGAGCGGAAACCGGCGCAGGATCTTGCCCTTGCCGGTTCCGGCGAGCGCATCCTTGTAGTTGACCGAGGAATACGCGGTCTTCACCAGCACTTCGCCGGCCGACAGCTCGTCGGTGCGCATGTCCTCGATGCCGGCGCGGTAGCCGGCATTGTCGTTGTGGATGCGAAATGCCTGGAAGGTGGAGGAGCTGTTCATGGTCGGTTTTCCTTATGGAACGCTCGCGCGTGCCCGGATCAGTCGCTGGGTCCTCGCTTCGCCTTCCGGCCTGTACGAGAAATTCGCCTGAACTCAGTTGACCTTGTGGATTGCGCGCTTGTCGACCGCCAGAGCCGCCTCGTGCACGGCTTCGCTCAAGGTCGGATGGGCGTGCACGATCCGCGCAAGATCTTCGGACGAACCCTTGAACTCCATTGCAACGACGCATTCGGCAACCAGCTCCGATACGCAGGCACCCACCAGATGTACTCCGAGAATACGATCGGTTTTGGCATGCGCGATGACCTTGACCAGACCGGCCGGCTCATTCATCGCCACCGCCCGGCCGATCGCTGAGAACGGGAACGAACCGGTCTTGTACGGAATGTCCTCGGTCTTGCACTCGGCCTCGGTCTTGCCGACCCACGCGATCTCGGGCTCGGTGTAGATGACCCACGGGATGGTTTCCAGATTCACGTGTCCCGCCTTGCCCGCGATGATCTCGGCTACGGCCACGCCTTCCTCCGAACCCTTGTGAGCGAGCATCGGGCCGCGCACGCAGTCGCCAATGGCCCAGACGCCGTCGACACCGGTCCAGCAATGCTCGTCAACGACGATGCGTCCACGATCGTCAAGGTCCACGCCCGTGGCCTTCGCCAGCAGCCCATCGCTGTAGGCGCGTCGGCCGACGGCCACGAGCAGCTTGTCGACCACGATATTCTGATTGCCTTCGGCATTGCCGTAGGTCAGGTGCACGCCGTCTTTCTTTAGCTCGGCCTTGCTGAGTTTCGCACCGAGCTCGATCTTCAGGCCCTGCTTCTTGAATTCGCGCGCAGCCGCCTTGGCGATGTCGGCATCGGCCGCACCGAGAAAATCCGGCAGCGCTTCGATGATGGTCACATCGCTGCCGAGGCGATTCCAGACGCTGCCGAGTTCGAGACCGATCACCCCCGCGCCGATCACCCCGAGCCGCTTCGGCGTCGCCTCGAAATCGAGTGCACCGGCGTTGTCGACGATGTGTTTGCCATCGAATTTTGCGAACGGCAATTCGATCGGCACCGAACCGCTCGCGAGGATCACATTGGTTGCCTCGATGGTCCGTTTCCTGCCATCGGCAGCCGTGATTTCGACCTTGCGCGGATTGCCCTGGCCACCCAGCAATTTGCCCTTGCCGGCATACGCGCTGATCTTGTTGGCCTTGAACAGCATGCCGATGCCACCGGTAAACTGCTTCACGATCCTGTCCTTGCGTCCGACCATTGTCGCAACGTCGATCGACGCGCCCTTGGTCGTGATGCCGTGCGCCTCGAAGCCGTGGCCGAGGTTGTAGAACTGCCTGGACGAGTCGAGCAGTGCCTTGGACGGGATGCAGCCGACGTTGAGGCAGGTGCCGCCGAGTGCCGGCTTGCCTTCCTTGCCGATGAAATCATCGATGCATGCGGTACTGAGCCCGAGTTGTGCGGCGCGGATCGCCGCCACATAGCCGGCAGGCCCGGCGCCGATGACGATGACGTCGTATTTGTCTGACATGACTGTCCTCGTGCGGGTGTGAGACCGGGGAATCGGAAGTCGGGAGGCGGGGAAGAAAACGTTCTCCCCGCGTCCTGCGTCTGATGTCTTACATCCCCAGCAACATGCGCTGCGGATTTTCCAGTTGGTTCTTGATGTCGACCAGGAACAACACCGCGTCCTTGCCATCGACGATGCGGTGGTCGTAGCTGATCGCGATATACATCATCGGCGCTGCGACCACCTGGCCGTTTTCGACAATGGCGCGCTCCTTGATCGTGTGCATGCCGAGGATAGCGCTCTGCGGCGGATTGACGATGGGCGTCGAGAACAGAGAGCCGAACGTACCGCCGTTGGTGATCGTGAATGTGCCGCCCTGCAGGTCCGCCAGGTTCAGGCTGCCCTTGCGCGCGCGCTGGGCGAAATCGCCGATGGCCCTTTCGATGTCGGCAAAACCCATGTTCTGAGCATCGCGCAACACCGGCGTGACCAGCCCCTTGTCGGTCGCGACGGCAATCGAGATGTCCTGATAGCCGTGATAGATGACGTCGTTGCCGTCCACCGAGGCGTTTACGACCGGATGGCGCTTGAGCGCCTCGCATGCCGCGCGCACGAAAAAGCTCATGTAGCCGAGCTTGACCTCATTGGCTTTCTCGAACGCCTCGCCGAGTGACTTGCGCATTGCGACCACCTTGGCGAGATTGACCTCGTTGAACGACGTCAGCATCGCGATCGATTCCTTCGAGTGCATCAGCCGTTCGGCGATCTTCGCGCGCATGCGCGTCATCGGTACGCGTTCTTCGGGGCGACTGCCGCCGGATGCCGGCGCCGGTGTGGGTGCCGCGGGGGCAGACTTGCGATCGTCATCGGCCTGGTAGTTGAGCAGATCCTCCTTGGTGACACGACCGTCGCGACCACTGCCCGCAACCTGGTCCGGATCGATGCCTTTCTCGGTGGCGACGCGGCGCGCGGCCGGGGACAGATCCTCGGTGCCCTTGACGCCGGCCGGCTCACTTGCGCGTGAATCGGTGGATGCTTCGGATGCCTTGGCAGGTGCCTTTTTCTGATGCGCGTCCGGGATATCCTGCGCCGACGTTCTGCCGGTGTCCTTCGGTGCGCTCCCGGTTTCTTCCTTCGGCGCGGCTCCCTCTTCGATGATCGCGAGCACTTCTTCGC
>JBAVZT010000112.1:0-3519 GCA_049588955.1 Rhodanobacteraceae bacterium
CTTGTAGGCAGGGCGCGTCAGATCGTGCCACCAGGTTGCCAGCTCGGTGGTCCATGCGGGCTTCTCCGGCTCCGCAAGATCCAGTGCACCGATCGCGTCGCGACCGCTGGTCGGACTGGCGGCATAGATGCGCATCTCGGCCGGGCGGCCGTCCGGCAGCGCCGGGACATCGAGTCGCAATCTCGGTGTGGCGACGCGGTAGTGCTGCGACCGCAGCGTGGCACCCTTGGCGTCCAGCCAGTTCACCGTCAGCGACCCGGCAAAACGCGAGTCCGGCAGGTTCACCAGAACGCCGGGATCCCAGCGATCATTGTCGAGCACAAGCCGTGCTTCGTCGCGCGGGCGTTCAAGCGCGACCGCGGGGTCACCGAGCAGGTTGTACATTTCCACCAGCGTGCGATTTTCTATCGACTGCTTGGCGCGCACGATCGCTTCGCCGATGGTGGCGCCGGGTTTGAGCAATTCGTTGACCAGCGTCTTGCTGAAGATCGGCGAGGGTGCGTTGCGCCACGACGCCGCGAACACTGCGATCGCGCCTTTGTCGGGTGCGCGCAGAAAACGCTCGCCGATCGAATCCTCGGTCGGATTGTCGAACGGCGCCGAGTAACAGGTCATTGACAGCACCATCGGCAGATGCGCGCCGTTGGTCAAGGACGAGACGTCATCGAGCGTAAACAGATCGTGATTCTTGCGCAGATCCGGCGGACCGGTACGCCAGATATAGCGCCCACCGTGACCGATGAAATGAACGAGCAGGCGTCCATCGTCGAGGCCCTGACGAATCGCGCTCTGGTGGGCAAGGTTGTCCTTCTCGGCAGCGCTGGCGTAGACCTTGTCCGCGACAAAGCCCTCGGCGGCCAGGTTCGCGGCAATCGCGTCGGATGACTTCTTGAAATAGTCGTTCTCGTCGGTGATGAACATGACATCGCGCCGCCAGGAGCCGAGCTGCGGCTTGCTCAGATAATCGATCGTCTTGGTCACGATCGCGGTGATTTCCTCGGGTTTCACCACCGGGAAACGACCGACGGCCACGACCGGATGGTAATCGCCGGGCTCCACGGCTCCGTACCAGTTGTCGCTCGCCGACTGGCCTTCCGGCGACGGAAACTGCCAGGTCGGAATCAGATTGCGATCGGCCAGTTTCGCCGGGACGTTCGCGTACGGGGTACCCGGCACGGCAAGAAAGCCGTGCGGGACGGCGACTTCACCGGCGGTATTGCCGGCGAATTTCTCGTAGGCCAGATCGTTGTAGGTGGTGTGACGGATATCGAAACTCGCATCGCCGACCAGCAGCAGAAAGCGCGGGCGCGGCGCGGGCCAGTTGCGATAGGCGTAGGCAACCAGATTGCGGATTGCCTGCGGATGATCGATGCCGTGGTTGAACTCGTCGTAGACCTGGTTGACATCCAGGATTGCAACTTCGTGACCGCGGCGACGATGGAACTCGGCAAGCGGGCGGATCGCGTCGATCAGACTCGGGTGGCTCACGATCAGGTAGTCGTAACCGTGCGCGGGGTGGCGCCAGTCGACGTCGGCGACCGCGCGCACGGCTTGGGGTTTGTGTGTCGGCTCGTCTGCGACCGGATACATTGCCACGCCGGCCGGGGCTGCGGCGAAGACGTAGCGGCCCTTGCCGAGCGCGCGTCCGCGCCGAAGGTGTCCATCGTCACCGTACAGCACCGGCGTGGCGGTCGCCTTCGATGACATCACGATGGGAGCGGACGCATCCGCGCTGACGCGGACAGGCGCACCGTCCACGACGAATGTTCCGTCGACCGGATACGCGATATCGAGCCAGTTGAACATGACGACATCGACGATGCTGCCATTGGGTTTCCACGGCAGCACACGTTTCGGGACGCGAAGGCTCAGCGTGTTGCCGTGCCTCTTCAACGCTGCCGCCGGCAACGTGAAATCCCGCCGGATCTCGTCACGGCCGTCCCAGGCCAATGTCCGCAGCGGCTTGCCGTTGACGCTGATCTCGATTGTGTGATCGAGCGGTTTGGCCTGTTTTGCCGGAGCCACAAGGTCGGAGAGCCCGCGAAAATTCAGGATCAGTGTGACCGCGGGGCCGCGCGCGGCGAGGTCGGGCAGATCGAATTCGGTGCTGAACGGCTTCGGATCGACCTGGGTCAGCTTGGCCCATTGCCATACGTCGGGCTCTTCACCGGGTTTCTGCTGGGACTGATCGAGCCGGATCATGAGATTTTCCTGCTCCAGGTGCAGGTTTCGCTTGAGTACCGCCGGCGACTTCTGCGCCTGCTCGGGCGCCTCCACATCGCCGATGCGCGCATGCGGCCCCGGCGCGGCCCCTAGCATGTACACGTTGTCCACGCTGTAGGGGTCGTACCAGCTCTCCGGACCGCGCAGCCTGTGGCCGATCCATTCGATGCGGACCCCGGGTCGGAACTTGCCGTGGTCGGCGCCGACGATGCGGATTGGCACCTCGTGGCCATCCTGCGAAAGGCGCAGTTCGGCAGCGGCGCAGTCGGCAAGTGCCGGCTGCCGGGAAACGATGGCATCGTAACCAAGCGCGTACACCCCGGCGTTCTCGAGATCGATATGCAGCCGCCCGCCACACGCGAGAACCGATGCAGGCAGCGCACACAGGGCGAGCACTGTGAGACGTAACAGGAACTGTCGGGTCATGCAAATCAGGAAGCGACGCCACCGTTCGGCGCGTCAAGGGAGAGATCACTGCGCAGGCTACCGTCCACGCTCGATCGTCGCAACTGGTCGCGCCGCGAACCGCCACGGCAAAGCCACTGATTGCCTCAGCTGCGTGCTGCAAGCCCAGCTTCGATCGCACCGGGATGCCGTTGCCTATCGGCCAATTACTTTATCGCACCCGGCACCAGGGATTGCCAGCGGTGAATGTCGGCGGTTCTTGGTTGGTCCGGTGCTCGCGGATGTGCAGCGTGATGCCGGAAGCCATCGGCGGGATCGAGTGCGTTGGCAGTCGTCGCCGTGGCCGGCTTGGTATCGCTGTCGACATCCGGCAGCGTGATGACGGCGCCATCACCCATGTTGCGCAGGAAATGCGCGTCACCCGCGGTGTCGAGGTCGGCCGGCAAGCGCACATCGTCCAGTGCCTTCAGGTGCATGCGCGGAACGCTGGAACCCCCCTCGCCCCCATCGGAGTTCTGCGCCAGCGCAAATCCGGCATTCAGCGACAACTGACCGGCACGGACGCCCGGCGCCGAAAGCGCAGCCGAAAAGGCCACCAGAGCAATGGGCCATTTTTTCATCGTGGGACTCCCGGTTTCGATGGTCACGATGGGCCGGGGCAGGCGCCCATGCTCGCACGATCCGCCTCTCGGCTCCACCCGTGGCCGGCCATCCAGCCTATAGCAAAGGCTTTTAGCATCGATCATGCCAGCGACGAGAGCACCATCTGGCGGACTTGCAGCGCGAACAATCGGCATGTCCTTCGTCCGCCGGACAAAAAACCGGACACTAGCGGACAGCGTTCCGGAAACAGCCGCGCTGCAAGATCGAGCACGCCCGGGCGCTGAATTC
>JBAVZT010000113.1:0-2952 GCA_049588955.1 Rhodanobacteraceae bacterium
GTGCTGACCGGCGCGCCGCCACCGCGCTGGGCCCAGCTTGCGATGGTGGTGCGCGAGGGCGAGATCCTGACGCCGGACCGAGCCGGCGCGCTTCGTATCGGCGATTACGCGTATCTGCTCGCGCCTCCGGGGCGATTGCACCGGCTCGATTGGCTGTTCGCGGCACCTGAAGAGGCACATGCGGTCGAGCGCGAACTGTTCGGCGAGTTCACCTTCGACGCCGAGGTCACGCTCGGCGAAATTGCCGGCTTCTACGATTTGCCGGTTCGCGAGGACGACGCGGCGTTGACCCTTGCCGCGCATTTCGTGCGCCGCTACGAGCACACGGTGGAAGTCGGCGATCGCGTCAACCTCGGTCCGGTGACCCTGGTGGCGCGTCGGCTTGTCGAAGATCGCGTTGCCAAGGTCGGTCTCAAGCTGGAAGGTATCGGCGGGGCGCTGGCCGAGCGCGCGCGGCGGCGCCGCTCGCGCGTGCTCACTTGGCTGGCGCGTCACTGGCCGGGTCGGGGTTGATTGCGATACTCTCAATATGGAGTATTATGAGCTATATATCCATATAGAGACTCACATGAAAACGAACCCTGCCACTCCCCGGGCCGCTGCCACGGATCTGGCCGGACCGGCGCTTCGGACGTTCTTTCGCATCGCCGATCAGTGGCGATTGACCGCTCGCCAGCAGCGACACCTGCTCGGCGATCCGCCCGCCTCGACGTTCTTCAAGTGGAAGCAGGGACATCGCGGAACATTGAATCGCGACGTGCTCGAGCGGATCAGCTACGTGTTCGGTATCTACAAGGCACTGGAAATCCTGCTGCCGGCACCCGAACGCGCGGATGCCTGGGTACGCACGGCCAATACTTCGCCGCTGTTCGCCGGAGGGACACCGCTCGAACGGATGTTGTCGGGCAACGTCGCCGACCTGTACGTCGTTCGACAACATCTCGACGCCAACCGGGGCGAAAGTTGAATCGGCTGCCGCTTGCCGTGCGCGTCGACTGGCGGCGCGCCTGGCGGATTGTCGCGAGCCGCTTCCCGGCCGTGGGTCTGTTCGATCGCGTGGCCGAACCGGCCGATCTCGAAGCGGTGTTCGAAATCGAGGGCCTGACCAACGCGCGAATTCGCGAGGAAATCGGGGCACTGCGACTGATCCCGCCTGAGCGTCGCGTCAGCGGACCCGGCACGACGCCGATCATGGCCGCATTCACCCATCTCAATCCGGCCGGGTCGCGCTTCAGCGACGGCAGTTTCGGTGTCTTTTACGCCGCCCACGAGCGCGACACGGCAATCGACGAAACCGTGTATCACCGCGAACGCTTCTTGCGCGAGAGCGCGCAGGGCCCGATCGACATCCAGATGCGCGCCTACGTGACGAAGATTCGTGGCCGGTTGCACGATATCCGTGGCAACTGGTCGGCGCTGCACGATGCGGACAGCTACGCGGCGAGTCAGGGGATGGCGATCAGACTGCGTCGGCAGGGTTCGAACGGCATCGTGCACGACAGCGTGCGGCACGCTGGCGGCCAGTGCGTGGCGGTGTTCTATCCGGACCTGGTCGCCCCGTGCGTGCAGGCTGCGCACTACACCTACCGCTGGGACGGAACGCGCGTTACGACCATTCTGGAACTCACGCAGTTGCGCTGATGATCCGCTCGCGCTGAGCGCAGCGCGAAGGCGCGAAGTCGAAGGACAGGTCCCGGCTCCGGTAAGCTATGTTTCCGGTCGGCGCCGGGTCCGATTCGGACGGTCGCTGAACCGCGTGGCGAATCCGTTCGCGCAATCGCACGAGTAAGTCAATGGCCGCTCGCGTCCAGGAGCAAGCACGCATCGCATCGGGCGGACCGATGTCACCTCCACCCGGCGGCCGTCGTGCGCTGGCGCGCGCAGCAGAAGAAATTGCGCGTGAAGGGCGCGGTGCGGCGCTTGCCGTGGTCGTCGCGACGCGCGGATCGACCTATCGCAAGCCCGGCGCGCTGGTGTTGCTCGATGCCGGTGGTGTCTGCGTGGGCGCGCTGTCGGGTGGATGTCTGGAAGCCGAACTCGAGGAGCACGCGCGCGAGGTGATCGAAGCCGCATGCGCGAAGCGGGTTCAATTCGATACGCGCGACGATGGCGATCGCGTGTTCGGTTCGGGCAGTGGCTGTCGCGGCCTGATGGACGTCTTGGTGCTGCCACTGCCCGCGAGCGGCGCGCCGTTGCGCGATGCGTTGATCGATTCAGCGCAATGCGCGTCGTCGATGTCGATCGAACTGGCCACCGATGCCGAATGGATCGGGTGCGGTGAGGTGCGCGTCGCCGCGCGTTCCTGGCGGTTCGACGCCGGCGGTCGCGCGTTCACGGGTACCTGGCCGGTCGCAGCCAGCGTCTTGCTGAACGTTGCGCCCGAGCCGCGCTTGCTCCTGCTTGGAGCCGGCCCCGAAACGCCGTTCCTGCTCGCGATGATTGCCGTGCTCGGCTGGCACGCCGAGATTGTCGAACGGCGCGAACGCTGGCGTGGATATGCGCGAGACATCGGCCCTGAGCCGGCGCACGCGGCCGGCCTCGATGGCCTTGCCGGGTTACTCGACACACAGCCTTTCGATGCCGCGCTCGTGATGAATCACAATTTCGACCTAGATGCGCGCTGCCTGCGCGAGCTGGCCCCCGCAACCATCGACTATGTCGGCTTGCTCGGGCCGCGCGAACGCCGCGACGCATTGCTGGGTGAACTTGGCGAAGCACTGGCCGAACAATTGAAGCCGCGCCTGCACGCGCCGGTTGGCCTTGATCTCGGCGGCGAGGGGCCCGAGGCGATCGCGCTTGCGATCATTGCCGAACTGCACAAGCATCTCGCCGGACTTGCGAATGCCTGAATCCACGCCGTCCCGCCATGGCGCGATCGTGCTCGCGGCCGGCGCATCGCGCCGCCTCGGCCGGGCGAAGCAGTTGCTCAGCGTCGATGGCGAAGCGTTGCTG
>JBAVZT010000114.1:0-1738 GCA_049588955.1 Rhodanobacteraceae bacterium
TCCTCGTACCGGTCGGCCTGTTTCTTGCGGAACTTGATTACCTCATCCAGCAGCGCCGACATGTTCTCGAAGTAGGCCGGATTGTTCAGATGCTCCTGAATGATCTTGCTGCGAACGTTGTTTTCAATCGTCTCGGCCACCGCATCCTTGCTGCTCTTGATGCCATCAGGCAACTGCTTGATCGCTTCATCCATGCCGCTGCGCGCAATCAAATCCAGCAACCCGAGATCATCGAATGGAGAAATCTTGCGCGGCGCCTTCGCTTCGATATAGGTGTCGATGAGGTGCCGCATGTCTGCTTCGTACGGCTTGAGATCCAGCGTCTCGCCACTGGCCCGGCGGATCACCTCGCGCAGGTCGGCGTAGCGTTTCACATCGCGCTTAATGCGCGTGATGTCACCGTCGCCGTAGCCCGCCCCCACGAGATCGTCGGCAAGATTGCCGTACGCCCGCAACAAGGCCACGGCGGCCTTGTACAGCGACACCCGACGGGGCTCGAACTTCTTCAGGTCGCTGGCAATCTCGGTGTTGCCGCAGAAGTAGCGGATATAATCCTTCTCGGTTCGCGGTGGCGGCACCGGTTCACACAGCAAGTCGAGCCCCTCCAGCGCGTCATCCAGCCGCTCGCGCCCTTTGTCCAGGCGGTCCTGCATCAGCACGTCCGGATCGGCACCGCCGGCACTGTGATCCAGCTCGGAGGAATAGACCTGCAGCGCACCTGTACCCTTTTCGTTGACCAGCTTCTTGAACAAATCCTTGTAGTCGACGATGTAGCCGAAATCCTTGTCCGCGCCATCGAGCCGGTTGGCACGACAGATCGCCTGAAACAGACCGTGATCCTGCATGGCCTTGTCGATGTACAGGTAAGTGCATGGCGGCGCATCGAAACCGGTCAGCAGTTTGTCCACCACGATCAGGAGGCGCATGTTCGCCGGCTGCTCGACAAACAGCTTCTTGGCGCGGTCCTCGTAGGTTTCCGTCTTGCTCTTGCCCGGCTGTGCCTCGACGCTCGTCAGCAGCTCGGTATAGGTGTTGTATATGAGCTGCTTGTCAGTGTCGTTGTTGGCGCCGGTTTCCTCCAACGAAACATCCCGCGCCTGGGGGTTATATGAGGTCACCACCGCGCATTTTCCCCTGAGCGGAGTCTTCTGGAACAGGCTGAAGTACTTGCAGGCGTCGAGAATGCTGCGCGCTATCAGAATCGCATTGCCGCGCTCGCTGGACAGGCGCGGTTTCACGCTGAAGTCAAACACCATGTCCTCGACCACGCGCTCCATGCGGGAGCGAGAGCTCAGCACACGCTGCAAGGTGCCCCATGTCTTCTTCAACTCGTCCTTTTGCCAGTCGTTCAGGCCGCGCGTCTTGGCCTCGAACCACTGGTCGATCTTCTCGGACGAACCCACCTTCTGGTCGATATCACGCGCCTCGTAGACCAGATCCAGCACCACCTTGTCTTCTACCGCCTCACTGAACTTGTAGGTGTGGATGTAGCCGCCGAATACTTCCAGACTGGTCTGCTTGTCCTTTTTCAGCAATGGAGTGCCGGTGAAGCCGATGAATACCGCGTTGGGCATCAAGGCTTTCATCACCTTGTGCAGACGGCCGCTCTGCGTGCGGTGGCATTCATCGACAAACACAAACACCTCGCCCACTGCAGGACTTGGTTGTGCCTGCAACTCCTTGATGAAGGCCTCGAACTCATGGTCCTTCCTTCCGCGCGCGTCCAACCCAAACTTGT
>JBAVZT010000115.1:0-1744 GCA_049588955.1 Rhodanobacteraceae bacterium
CATGAACACCCCATTGATTTCCCAGGACAGTTCGCGCCTGTTCGGCTTCGCGGCACTGGCATCGGTCATCGTCGGCAACGCGATCGGCAATCTGCTGCTCAAGCTCGGCGCCGATGCGCGCAGCGCAAACACGCCACTGTTCGGGTTCGCAACCTGGCAGACGCTGGGCGGCATCGCGTGTTTCGGCTTCGGCATCCTTGCCTACGCGTGGGCCCTCAAGCAATTCGACCTGCATGTCGCGCAAGTCGTCGTGTCGCTGCAATATGTCGCGGCGATTTTGCTTGCCGCACTGGTTCTGGGCGAGCACATCACGTCGGCGCAATGGCTCGGTATCGCGCTGGTCGCGCTCGGCCTGTATATCTGCCTGCGCTAGGCGACGCACCATGGAGCACGCCTACGGTAGCCGTTTCATGCACTACACGGATCGGAGTTCGCGCCATTCCGCGCGGACGCTGATCCATCTGCTGCGCGAGGCGCTGCCGATTGCAAGCGCGCTCGATGTCGGCTGCGCGAGAGGCACCTGGTTGCAGGCCTGGCGCGAGGCCGGCGTCGAGGACGTCTTCGGAGTCGATGGCGATTATGTGGATCGCAGCACCCTGCATATCCCGTCGGACCGATTCCGCGCGGCCGATCTTGCCCACCCGATCGATCTCGGTCGCCGGTTCGATCTGGTGCAATCCCTCGAAGTCGCCGAACATGTGCGAGCGGATGCCGCCGACGGTTTCGTCGACAATCTGGTCCGCCACAGTCGCGGACTCGTTCTGTTCTCGGCCGCCCCGCCCGGCCAGGGCGGCGAGTTCCATGTCAACGAACAACCCTATGACTACTGGCGTCGCAAGTTTGACGCGCACGGTTTTACCGCGTTCGACTGGCTGCGCCCGTTGATCGCCGACGATCGGCACATCTCGTTCTGGTATCGCTACAACACGTTGCTGTACGTCCATCGGGACAGTGTCGAATCCTTGCCCGAGCGCGTGCGCGTTGCGCGCATAGACGACAATGCACGCATCGCCGATATCGCACCGGCCTGGTTTCGATTGCGCAAGGCATTGGTTCGACTCCTGCCGCATGACGCGCGGGAAGCACTGGCGCGCGGCAAGGCATGGTTGTCTCGGGCGCCAACGCAATGATTTTCGACGACCCACAACGATACGCACCGCGACACACCGTTCCGGCGGTGTTCTCGACGCTCGAACAAGGCAGCGCCGGGTTCAAGGGATTTGGCGCCTATCTGGCCATCGCGGCTGCGATCGCGTTGCTGTTTTCGCTTTATTACATCTGCAACGGCTACGCATTCTGTTTCTGGGACGTGGGCAGCGATACGTTCTTGCAGTTCTATCCGTTGCAGATCGCTGTCGCGCATCAACTGCGCACGCTGCACTCGATCACCTGGTCGTTCGAACTCGCGCTCGGCGGATTCCTCGGCACGCTGTTCGATCCGGTGTGGCTGCTGAGCTCGTGGTTCCCGGACAGCTGGCAGCTCGGTCTGCGTCTGCCGATGTTCTTCGCGCGCGTGCTGCTGGCCGGCGGGTTCTTCTACGGCTATCTGCGCCAGGTCGGCTTTTCGCCCAGGCTCGGCGCGATCGGCGCATTGTGCTACGCCTTCTCGTCATACGGCACGATCAATGCGCAATGGGAAATCCTGCACGGCACCGAGTTCGTGCAGTTTTCCGCCTACCTGTTCCTGTTCGAGAAATACCTGCGCACGCGATCGCGCTGGCCTGCCATCGCGGCCGGGTTCACG
>JBAVZT010000116.1:0-5178 GCA_049588955.1 Rhodanobacteraceae bacterium
GGACCCGACGAAACGCTTGCCGATGCACCAGCTCATTACGCGCATGAGGCCCTGCAGGCGACGCTGCGATACTGGCACGAGTGGGTTCGTTTCCTGTCGATACCGGCCGAATGGCAGGAGGCGGTGATACGCGCGGCGGTCACGCTGAAGCTGTCGCAGTACGAGGGCACCGGCGCGATCGTCGCCGCCGTGACCACGTCGATTCCCGAAGCGCCCGGGTCGAAGCGCAACTGGGACTATCGTTACTGCTGGTTGCGCGACGCGGCGTTCGTGGTGCGCGCGCTCAACCGGCTCGGTGCCACCCGCAGCATGGAGGAATACCTTCGCTACATCTTCAATCTGGCCGCCGCCGACAGCGAAATGGCACCCGTGTACGGCATTCATTTCGAGCGCGACCTGATCGAACGGGAAGCCCGGCACCTCGCCGGCTATCGCGGAACCGGTCCGGTGCGCATCGGCAATGACGCCTGGCGTCAGCAGCAACACGATGTCTACGGCAGCGTCGTGCTCGCCGCCACCCAGTTGTTCTTCGACCGTCGCCTTGCGGCACCGGCCGGGGTTGCCGCATTCAGGCGTCTCGAACGCGCGGGCGAAGCGGCATTTCGTTGCTACGACCAACCCGATGCGGGTCTTTGGGAATTCCGCGGCATTTCGGCCGTCCATACCTATTCGAGCGTCATGTGCTGGGCCGCCTGCGATCGCCTCGCGCGCATCGCCGCGCATCTGGAACTGTCCGATCGCCGCGACTTCTGGCGGCAACGCGCGGGCCTGATGCGCAGCGTCATCCTCGAACGCTGCGTGCATCCCGAGCGTGGTCATTTCGTGGCCGCCTTCGATGGCGAGCATCTCGATGCAAGCCTGCTGTTGCTCGCCGACCTTGGTTTCGTCGACGCCGACGATCCGCGCTATCGCGCCACCGTCGATGCGATCGGCAAGACGCTGCGGCGCGGGAACTATCTGTTCCGTTATGTCGTGCCGGACGATTTCGGCTCGCCCGAGACCAGCTTCACGATCTGCAGTTTCTGGTACATCGACGCGCTGGCCGCGACCGGTGACATAGCACAGGCGCGGCAGTTGTTTGAAGCCCTGCTCGCGCGCCGCAATCATCTGGGACTTCTGTCCGAAGACCTCGAAATCGGCAGCGGCGAGATGTGGGGCAACTTTCCGCAGACCTACTCGCTGGTCGGCTTGATCAATTCGGCCATGCGCCTTTCGAAATCCTGGGAGGATCTGACATGAGTCGCCTCGTTGTCGTATCCAACCGCGTGGCGTTGCCGAAGGAGTCGCGCGCCGGCGGACTGGCCTCGGCGCTGCAAGCCGCTCTGGCCGAACACGGCGGCTTGTGGTTCGGCTGGAGTGGCCGTATCGCGTCGAAGCCGTCGGAAAAACCACAGATAGAAAAGAATGGTCCGATCAGCTATGCGCTGTTCGATCTGACGCGTTCGGATTACGAGAACTACTATCTCGGCTTCGCCAACCGCACGCTGTGGCCGCTGCTGCACTTCCGTCCCGATCTGGTCGACTACAACCGTCGCCATCTGGACGGCTATCTGCACGTAAACCGGTTGTTCGCCAGGCGCCTCGCGCGGCTGCTGCGCCCGGACGATCGTGTCTGGGTCCACGATTACCACCTGATTCCGCTCGGACGCGAATTGCGCGCGCTCGGGGTCGATGCGTGCACGGGCTTCTTTCTGCACGTCCCGCTGCCGCCGCCCGAACTGCTGCTCACATTGCCGGGGCAGGATGCGCTGCTCAACGCGCTGACTGCATACGATCTGGTCGGATTCCAGACCGCGCCGGACCTGCGCGCCTTCCGCGGCTATCTCGAGCACGAGGCCCATGCGACCCTGCTCGACGCCGATCGCATCAGGACCAAAGACGGTCGGACACTGCGCGCCGGCGCATTTCCGATCAGCATCGATACCGGCCTGATCGCCCGCCAGGCGCAGGCCGCCATCAATCAGAGCGCGACACGGCGCCTGATCACCAGTCTGGAGGGCCACGCACTGGCAATCGGGGTCGATCGCCTCGACTACTCCAAGGGTCTGCCCGAGCGTTTCGAGGCGTTCGGCCGTTTCTTGTCCCAGCAAACCATGCGGCGTTCGCAGGTTTCACTGTTGCAGATCGCGCCGCCCTCGCGCGAGGAAGTCAAGGAGTACCGCGAACTGCGCGCCGAACTCGAAGGCGTGGCCGGCGCGATCAACGGTCGTTTCTCCGAACCGGACTGGGTACCGATCCGCTACGTCAATCGCAGTTTCAGGCAATCCACACTCGCCGGCTTCTATCGCGTGGCCGCCATCGGACTGGTCACACCACTGCGCGACGGCATGAACCTCGTCGCCAAGGAATTCATCGCCGCGCAGTCGGCCGACGACCCCGGCGTGCTCGTGCTCTCGCGCTTCGCCGGCGCGGCGCTCGAACTCAAGCAGGCCATCATCGTCAATCCATGGGACATCGACGATACCGCCGAGGGCATCGAACGCGCGCTCGCCATGTCGCTTGCCGAACGCCGCGAGCGTTGGCAGACGATGTTCGAACATCTGCAGACGCACGACATTACCGCGTGGCGCAACGCATTTCTGAACGCGCTCGCGGAAAACCGCTGAGCTCAGGTCGCGCAGCGCCGGCCTGTCGGCCACAGCGTCTGTCAGTTCGTTCTGTCGCCTTGCAAGACGGGTTGAACGCAGTTTGCAGGATGGGTTGAGCGCAGCGAAACCCATGCGGTCAACCTTCTGGTCGCGCAGCAGCGTGAACGGCAGTGCCCGTCTGTTCGTTCTGTCGCCTTGCAAGACGGGTTGAGCGCAGTTTGCAGGTTGGGTTGAGCGCAGCGATACCCATGCGGCAGGATCTTGAAACTGCCCTTGATGGGTTATCGCTGCGCTCAACCCATCCTGCGAGAGCATCTTCTGCGAGGCATCTCCGTGCGTTTCGATAGCGCGTGGCAAGCGCGCGTCCGCCGGCGTCGTGCGCAGCGCCAAACTCCGGCGTCGTGCACGCGAGCCAGGCTATCGACCCGCCGCGATATCCGCCAGCAGATGCTTGAGTGGGGCGACGCGGTCGGCAAGGCCGAGAGCGGCACCGCGCAACAGCGCGACCGGTGGAACATCCGCATCGAACACGCGCTCGATCCCGTCGAGCGCATGTGCCGCCAACGTATTTTCGCTGCGCCGCTCGCGCTCGTAGCGACGCAACACATGCTCCGCACCGATATCGCTGCCGCGCGTGCGCGCCTGCCCGAGCACCCGTCGCAGACAGGCGACGTCGCGCAAGCCGAGATTCATCCCCTGCCCGGCAAGCGGATGCACGACGTGGGCGGCATCGCCGATCAGCACGCCGCGCCCGGCAACATAACGTTCGGCCAGACGCAAACGCAGCGGAAATGACGCACGCGCCGTAGCCTGGGTAATCGCGCCGAGACGAAAATCGAACGCGCAGCCGACCTCGCGGCAGAATGCATCGTCATCGAGCGCGAGGACGCGCGTGGCTTGCGCCTCGGGCAGCGACCAGACGATCGACGAGCGCCCGTCGGCGAGTGGCAGGAACGCGAGCGGACCACCCGGAAGAAACCGCTGCCAAGCGGTTCCCTCGTGCGCGCGTTCGGTCGCGACATGTGCAACCACGGCGCGTTGCCGATAATCGCGACCCTTGAATTCGAGCCCGAGCAGTGCACGCGTCGGCGATCCTGCGCCATCGGCCGCTATCAGCACTTTCGCCACGAGACGCGTCCCATCGGCCAACACCGCGGTCACCTCGTCTGCGCCCTGCTCGATGCTCGCAACCTGCGCGGGACAGTACACGCGCAGCTTCGCCGCGCCGCGGTGATCCGCGCCGCGCACATCCGCATCGAAGCGCGTCGCATGGTCGTCTTGGCGCGCCATCGAGCCAGCCACGCCGTCGCCGTCCGATTCGGTCAGCACCTGCCACAGCGCGTGCTGGATCAGGCGATTCTCGACGATGTAGCCGAGCGCAGCCTCTCCACGATCCGCCGCGTCGAATTCGAGTTTGCCGGGCGCAAGCGCGTCCCAGACGCGCATGCGGCGGTAAGGGCTGACCCGCGACGCGGCAATCGCGGGCCATACGTCGAGATCGTCGAGCACATCGCGACCATCCGGCGCCAGCGCAACCACGCGCAGATCGACCGCAGATGCCATCGCCCATGGTTTGGGTGCATGCGCCTCGATCACGGCAACTCCGAAGCCGTCGCGCACGAGCGCCAGCGTGATCGCGGCACCGATCGGACCGGCGCCGACGACAATCGCATCGAGACTGCGCCGGCGTCTCACGATGTCCCTGACGACAACGTCAACGACGGCGCGTCTCCGCGAAAGCCCATGCCGCGCAGGGCGAATCGTCGCTTGAGCGGACCAGCGCGATCGAGCGCGAGAAAGCCGAGCGAACGCAAGGCGCGCAACGGCAGGAACGGATTGCCCATGAGACGCACCAGATCGTCACTGAACGCGATCGTCTGCCGGCGATCCGTGGAGCGTCGCCCGGCGTGCCGCCGCAGCAACGCAACATCGCCGCAATCGGTCTGCGCGCCGCCGGTTTCGCGCAGCAATTCGGCCAGTGTCAGCGCATCGCGCAAACCGAGATTGAATCCCTGCGCACCGATCGGATGCAGTGTCTGTGCCGCGTTGCCGACCAGCGCCGTGCGTGGAGCGATCACGCCATCGGCAACTACGCCCCGCAACGGATACGGCTTGCGTCGCCCCGGTCGCGACAGGCAACCGGCGCGGTAACCGAAGCGCCGATGCACCAGATCGATAAAGGCGGCGTCGTCGAGCGCCACGATGGCATCGACATCGGTCTGCGCGACCGTCAGAACCAGCCCGGCGCGCTGTCCGGAAAGCGGCAACAGTGCGATCGGACCCGAGTCGGTGAAGCGCTCGAAGGCGCATCCGTCGAGCGCACGCTCGGTCGTCACCGTCGTGACGAACGCGCATTGCTGGTAATCGTTGCGCACGACGCCGATCCCGCTGGCGCTGCGCACGAACGACTCGCTGCCATCGGCCCCGACCAGCAGACGCGTGCGATGATGCCGCTCGCCATCGGGCAACCGCATGGTCACGGCCATGGCATCGGCCTGCGGTTCCAGCGCGACAAGTTCCGCCGGCGCCCAGCGTATGAGCGCGCTGCAACGATCGAGGCGGCGCAACAGCGCGTTGCCGAGTTCGCGCG
>JBAVZT010000117.1:0-2405 GCA_049588955.1 Rhodanobacteraceae bacterium
CCCAAGCGTTCCCAGTGATAGGTCTGCTCGGGTCCGTTCTGAAATATCCCATATACTTCCGTCGGCTTACCGGAGTTACCGGCTACTGCGAACATTCGTTGGCCGAAGTCGTTACGAAAAGCGGGACGCCGGACAACGTCACCGATAGGGCTGATCACACCCGCCGGGTCGATAGGCAGCGGCACGTGAATCGGAATAATCCCCTTGTCGATGAACCCCGGGGCACTTGCCAGAGCTTGCGTAGCGGCGGTGCCCTTGACGTTTCGTACAAGGCCGCCATCGTCAACGATGCCGTTCCAACCGCCGTCGCCTCCGTCGAGCCGAAGCCATGGCGTCGGCGCGCCGGCCAGCTCGCAGTTGATGTTGCCGTTGTCGTGAGCCCCGGCACTGACTTTTCCGTTTCCATTGGGCGACGCGCTCGTTGTGCCGTAGAACTGGCGTGTGACCCACGTCGAGTACAACTGCAGGGTCGCCAACTGGCGATTGTAGTCGCTGCGCGCGACAACGGGTAAGCCGCCAATCACGTCACCCATGTTTACTTGCGCCAAGCCGCCGTCGCTTCCGATGTAGAGGAGATGCTGGCCGTCTGGGGTGGGGCGTTTGAACAGAAGCACATGTACGTCAGCGTGGTGCACCTCCCCGCCCACGCGTATCCATGTCTTGCCCGCATTTGGAGATACAAAGGTGCCGTCCTGCCAGCCGAATGCGACGACGCCAGGCGCCGAAGGGTCTACCGCGATGCAATTGTTTGGCGCGCCACCGGCTCCTTGATCGCCCGCCTGTGCGCGGATATCGCGATCTTCTCCATCGACCTTGACGTCGTTCTCGGTCATGACGAAGGTACGGCCTCCGTCTTTCGAACGCAGGACCATTTGCAGGCGTCCGTCCGACCGCGCACAAGCGGCGTACCCGTTGAGCGGAAAGCCTTCGCAGGACGCAACGGACGACGGACCGCTGGTCAGGCCGAACAACAAGTCAGTCAGATCATCGCCTTTGAAGATGGCGCGAGATCGTTTCAAGACGAACGTCCCACCCGACCGGCGCGCAAAGAAGACGCCTCCGTTGAAGGCTCCGGCGATGATGCTGATTCCGCTGAGGCCTTCCTCGCCGGCAAGCTCCGTGTGTCCGGTCAGCGAGGCGACCGCGAGGCTGAAATAGCCACCTTGACCAAGCTTCTCTTCATCGGCGCGCGTCCAATGGTACGGTGGCCGCGCGCCGGAATTCGGCGGTAACTGCTTCAGGACACACCACCACGGCGGCGTCTCGGGAATCGCGGACCAGTAAAGACCGCCCCTGCACGCCGCCAGAATGAGCCGATGCCTGCGGAGTACGACGATGTCGTACACATCGCCGGCCTCCGACGGAAGCGCATCGCTGATGGGCGCCCACTGCAAGAGAGGCGTCACATGCGAGGCATCGCTTTCATAGATCACGCCGCCAACGCCGGCGGCGTAGAAGTGTCTCGGGCCGTCCGGGCCGGCGACAACGCAATTTGTGTTCGGATTGGTCCAGTTGTTACTCAGCGGCAACGCATCGTTGGCTGCGTCGACGATCCAGACGCCGCCCGTTTCGGTGCCAAGCAGTACGCCCGAGTCTCCACCATCCAATTCGACGATATCGAACACCCGGCCAGACCACCATGTCTCGGCGGCGGCATCTATCACGATGCCGAATGGGTTTGCCAGACTCCAGCTAAGACGCGGATCGTCGCTCATGCGTTATTCCGATAGTTTGCTGGTTACGCCGCCATCAAGGACGTCCGCGCTGGAACGAAACGGCACATACCTGTGACGACGGGCCGCCTGAAAAACATATGCATTCTCTTAGTCCCACGGCCCGATGCGCACGCTCCGTCTCACCAAGATAGCCGCAGGTGTTCCTGGTCGCTGCTGGTCCAACGACCTGTACACTCATCCGCGAACCCGGCCCGCCAGGCCCGCGGCCACGCTCAGCGGCAGCGTCAACGCTGCCGCCCACGCGATTCCATGGATCCAGGATGTCGGCGCATTGACGTGCCAGACCATCGCGGACACGGCGAGGCCACAGAGAAATCCGATCGACGCCTCAGTGCAACCGCAGCGCATCGTGTTCTTCGAATCAGCGCCTGCAAAACCATCCCACGAAACGACCGAACGATCGAGGATGGGCACCAAGCGATAGGACAAGAACGATCGGCACAACAAAGAGCAGTGCCTCGAATACGCCAGAACCCGCGTCCGGAGATACGCCGAAAATAAGTTCGATGAATTCCATAGCTCACCTCATCTGATGGGAGACTCGCTGCGGTCGTCGGGCTGACAACCGTCGATCTCGGGATGCAACACCCACTGGTTTTCCGGCGCTCGCTGGTTGTCGGCGACGGCTTGCTGCGTGGGCGCAAGTGGATGGACACCGACATCTTCGAT
>JBAVZT010000118.1:0-2746 GCA_049588955.1 Rhodanobacteraceae bacterium
GTTCGTGCTGCAGCGACTCGACACTCTTGTGCATGCGCGTCTGTGTATCCTTCTTGATGTCCTCGAGCATGGTCGATCACCGTCGTGCTTTTTCGACTGGCCGGAAAGTATAGCAGCGCGTCGGCAGGCGCCAGGGAGATCCGCGCGCCATCTCCATCCACGATCCTGGGTGGTGCGCACGCCGTGCATTGACGCCGCCGCCTGGTGCGTGTGCTGCGGGATGCGCCGTTCTTCCGACGGGTGCCGACGGCGGCCCGGTCGCGTGGTGTGCTCGGGGGTGCCGGGGCGGGAAAGATCCGATCACCCGGGGATCACAAAAACCGTGCCGACGATTGCGACGCGTGAAACGCGAGCGCTTCGACGGGACCCTGTTGCTTCGCCGGCGACGCGGCGCCAAGCTTGCCTTCAGGGCGCACGTCCTTTGCGTCCATTGCGTCGACCGACGCGATGGACGTGAACACGCTCAGCGGTTGCCGCCTACCAGCGTGCCGATCTGCTCGCCTTGCAGAATGCGCATCAGATCGCCCTCGCGCGACATGTCGTAGATGCGCAGCGGAATCCGGTTGTCGCGGCACAACGAGATCGCACTGGTGTCCATGACCTTGAGATTGCGCTGGATCACATCGTCGTAGGAGAGATGTTCGTAGCGCGTGGCAGCGGCATCCTTGGCCGGGTCGGCGCTGTATACGCCATCGACCTTGGTCGCCTTGAGCAAGAGCCCCGCGCCGATCTCGATGGCGCGCAGCGCGGCGGCCGAATCGGTGGTGAAGAACGGATTGCCGGTGCCGGCGGCGAACAGCACGATGCGGCCCTTTTCGAGGTGACGGACGGCGCGCCGGCGAATGAAGTCCTCGCACACCTCGTTGATCTTGATTGCGCTCATGGTGCGCGCGAAGCCGCCGGCCTTCTCGATCGCATCCTGCATCGCCAGGGCGTTCATGACGGTCGCGAGCATGCCCATGTGATCGCCGGTTACACGGTCGATGCCGCCGGCGGCGAGGCCGGCCCCGCGGAAGATGTTGCCGCCGCCGATGACCACTCCGACCTGCACGCCGGCCCGCTGCACATCGAGCATTTCGCGCGCGAGCCGGGCGAGCACCTTCGGATCGATGCCGTAGTTTTCCGCTCCCATCAGGGCTTCGCCGGAGAGTTTCAGCAGGATGCGCTTGTACTTGATATCGGCGGGCATGCGGGTGTGTCTCCGGAAGGCGGGCGGCAGGCAAACCGCCATAGTGTAGCGGCAGATGGATTCGCCGGGCGGCGCGCCGCGTGCCGGTGCCCCAGGCAAGCCAACCCGCTTGAGCACCGTTCGCTCTTCGACTTCGCGCTTTCGGCACTACGCTCGGAGTGAACGGGAACGATTGGACCCATCGTGCCGCGCCGACCATAGTCCGGAAGGAAGAATCAGTCCGCACTGCAAACCGAATCTTCCCTTCACGACTTCCGCCCCCCGAACTCGCGGCACCCAACAAAAAGGCCGTTCATCCCGGACGGCCTTCGAACCGGCAGCAGTCGCGGCAAACCTCAGGCCAGACCGGCCTGTTTCATGACCTCGGCGGCGAAGTCCTCGTCCTGCTTCTCGATGCCTTCGCCGACGGCCAGCCGGTGGAACGCAAGCACCTCGGCGCCGTTGGACTTGAGCATATCCGCGACGCTTTGTCCTTCCGAATCCGGCCCTGCATATTCCTGGCCGAGCAGGGTCATCTGGCCGATGGTCTTGCGCAGCTTGCCCTGGATCATCTTCTCGAGAATTTCGGGCGGTTTGCCCGAGTCCTTCGCCTGCGCCAGCGCGATATCCCGCTCCCTTGCCACGATGTCGGCCGGCACCTTGTCGGCATCGAGGTACGGCGGATTCATCGCCGCGATGTGCATCGCGATACCGCGGGCGAGGTCGGCGTTGCCGCCCTTCATGTCGACCAGCACACCGATGCGTCCGCCATGCACGTAATCACCCAGCGTGGCCGCGCCATCGATGCGCGCCAGGCGCCGCAACTGGACATTCTCGCCGACCTTTGCAACCAGCCACTGGCGTCCTTCCTCGACGGTTTTGCCGTGGGAGGTGCTGGAGGACTTGAGCGCTTCGATGTCCGCGGCTCCGCCGGCAAGCGCCGTTTTCGCGACCTCGGCGGCAAACGTGAGAAAGTTCTCGTCCTTGGCAACGAAGTCGGTCTCGCAATTGACCTCGACCAGCACGGCGTCGGTGTCGTTGCGCGCCAGCGCGATGCGACCTTCGGCCGCCACACGTCCGGCCTTCTTGTCGGCCTTGGCCAGACCGGTCTTGCGCAGCGATTCCATGGCCGCCTCGATGTTGCCCTGGTTTTCCGTCAGGGCCTTCTTGCATTCCATCATGCCGGCGCCGGAACGTTCGCGCAGTTCTTTGACCTGTTGAGCGGTGATTTCCATTGCTACCTCGCTGGGCGTGACGCAATGCGCCACGCTCTTGATATGAGAGAGAAGACCAGGTCCGGCGCTGCACGCCGGTACCGTCGAGAACGGGTCCGCATGGGCATCAGGCAGCGATGCCCGGACCGGTTCGGCTCACGCCGCGTCGGTGCCGTCGTCGTCGCCGGCCGGTCCGCTTTTTCGAGCCGGTTCGGCTTCGGCCGTTGCGGCGGCCTGCCGCCCGGCCTCGATGTCGGCTTCGGCGTCCGCTTGGCTGGCCGGGACGGATTCTTGTACCTCGGGAGACTCTTCATCGTCGTTGGCCGCGGTCTCAGTCGCCGTCGACACCGCATCCGCTTTTGCC
>JBAVZT010000119.1:0-3807 GCA_049588955.1 Rhodanobacteraceae bacterium
CGCCGCGACCACCGCCTGCCAGTCGGCCGCAGTCCACGCAGACTGCTGCTTCGCCGCGCGATTGGCCGGAATCAGCGCGGCAACCGCCGCGGCGCAATCGTCGATATCATCGAGCGCCTTGCCGAGCGCGAACGCGACACTCAGACGTGCCGCCTCGGTCAGCGCGGGATTGGCCGAGGCTGCACGCAGGCGGACGATATCGGAATCGCCGGCGCGTTCATAGCGACGCGTCTGCACCAGTCGCAACCACGCCTTGGCGATATCGGGATCGAGATCGAGCGCCGCTCGGTAACGCGCGGCAGCGGCTTCGAACCGGCCGAGTGCCAGCTCGAAATCACCGGCCAGGCCGAGCAGTCGCGGCTGCTTCGGCGTCAAGCGCAATTGTTCATTGCAGACCGTCAACGCCACATCCCATGCGTCGCATTCGCGCAGGAAACGCGCTGTTCGAATGCTGTCGTCGGGCCGTTTTGCGCACGCCTTCCACAGCCAGAACATCGCGTCGGCGGCCGCGTTCAGGCGCCCGGATTCGCGCAGCATGAACGCGAGCGCCGTGGCGGCATTCGCATGTGCCGGATACGTGGAGAGGACCGAGCGGTAGGTGCGCTCGGCTTCATCCAGGCGTCCATCCATGCGCAAGGCATTGGCGCGCTGATAGGCGAGCTCGAGCTCGGTCGGCGGTTTCTGCGCAGTTGGCTCATCCACGGCGCAAGGGATGCCCTACACAAGTACACGCAGGCAGCATGATGTTCAGAAGGCTCGCAGATGGTAGCGCGTGGCGCCGTGCGGTCTGGTTGCATGGACCAGCCGCGCGCGCCCGCATGCGGGCCTTCCGGGCACCACGCAGTCGTGTAATGTCAATGGGTCGGAGCCGCTCTGTCTGCCCACAACCATGCGTTGCTCCGCATCGACAGATAGCCGGTCTGGCTTTGCCGACGCGCCTTGATCTGCGAGCGGACAGATCGGGTACGCGCGTGATGCGAACTTGTGCAGAGCTTCCCGGGCAGCCGCGCGTCACTGTTTCTTCCGATGCGATTTCTTGTGCGCGGGCGGTTTCCTGACCGGTTTGGGGGCCTTGTGGGCGTCGGCCTTGTTCGCCGCTTCCATGAGCTCGGCTTCCTTTCGGGCCAGCGCCGCGGCCTTGGCCTGCGCTTTTGCGATGCGCTTGCTTTGCTCGGCCTCGGCACGTGCGGCGGCGGCATCCTGCTCCGCCTGATTACCCGCCGCGCGTGCCGATTCGGCTTCGGCAGCGTAGCGCGCGGCTTCCTCGGCACGGATCTGCGCCTGCAGGCGTTGCTGTTCGAGTTCGCGACGAGCCTGCTCGGCGTCGCGCCGCGCCGCGGCGAGCAGCAAGCGATTGTGTTCCTCATCGAGCGCGCTGCGCTCGCGTTCCATGGCCACGGTTTGAGCGGCTGCCCAGGCTGTGTCGACCCGACGCTGCGCGATGTAGACATTGTGCGCGCCTTCAGCGTCACCGCCATGCGCTTCCTGCAGCATCTGCAGCGCACCGCGCGCACGCGCCATTTCGTTCGGAGCGAGATCGCCGAGTTGCGGATCCGCCGCGAGCTGGTCGAGACTGCGTTGCAACCGCGCGCCATCGGCCTCGTGAGTCGGCCCGCTCGCGCAACCGCACAACACACTCATCGACGCGAGCACACACAACGCAATCAACCACGCGGCCGAGCAGGTCACTCGAACCGGGCCAGTCTTCCGGACAGTGGGTTCCGTCCGCCTGCTGACGCCATGCACTCGTCGATTGCCCGGCAACGAGTTGCGAGGACGCCACCGGGCACTCACGACGCAGTTCACTGCTGTTGTCCTCCATTGCCCGAATCGAGATCCTGTTGCAACGCGGCATTCTGCTGCTTGAGCGCCTGCACGGCATCGCGCGCCTTGCCGAGGTGCGATCTGGCGACGGCCAGGTCGGCGCTTGCCTGCGCTTCGAGCGCAAGCCGCGCCGCGCCGTCGTAATCCTGTGCGGTCTCGGCGGCATGGGCCTCGCCGAGCCGCTGGTCAGCGAGATCGAGTTCCGGCGACGCATAATTCGACGCGCCAGCCGCGCGCGCATTTTCCACGCTGCGCGCCGCCGCCGCCAGCTCACCTGTTGGCGGCGGCGTACTCGCACAGGCTACCAGCAGCGAACCGGCCAGAATCACAAACGGCACACGAAGTTTTTGCCGATTTCCTGTCATATAGTTGCCTGCAACGGGTCCGATTGCCTATTGTGGGAAGCCGAACCCCGATTATGCAACGACCGGCGGATGATCGGGGACGATTCTCGCGGTTCGGCAGACGCGCGCCTGGCGCGGCCGCGTCCGGTCTTGCCGCAGCTTGGTCCGCTGTGGACGTGCAGCATCCTGGCAGGAGCATCCATGGATATCGGCTATTTTCTGAAACTCATGACGGAGAAAGGTGCCTCGGACATGTTTCTGTCCACCGGCGCCCCGGTGAACATCAAGGTCGAGGGGAAACTGTTTCCGCTCGGCAACACCGGTTTGCCGTCCGGCATGGTCAAGAAGATCGCGTACTCGCTGATGGACGAAGGCCAGGTCCCGCAGTTCGAGCGCGACCTCGAATTGAACATCGGGGTCGCCATTCAGAACGCCGGGCGCTTTCGTATCAACGTGTTCAAGCAACGTGGCGAAGTGGGCATGGTGATCCGCGCGATCAAGCAGGAAATTCCCAGCATCGAGGAGCTGCGCCTGCCGCAACTGTTCAAGAACCTGATCATGGATCCGCGCGGCCTGATCCTGCTGGTCGGCACCACCGGTTCGGGCAAGTCGACCACGCTCGCGTCGATGATCGATTATCGCAATACCAATACGTCGGGCCATATCCTGACCATCGAGGATCCGATCGAGTACCTGCATCGGCACAAGCGCTCCGTGGTCAACCAGCGTGAAGTCGGTCTCGACACGCACAGTTTCCACGCAGCGCTCAAGAACGCGATGCGCGAAGCCCCCGACGTGATCATGATCGGCGAGATTCGCGATGCGGAAACCATGGATGCGGCGATTGCATTCTCCGAAACCGGCCACCTGTGTCTGGCCACCCTGCATTCGAACAATGCCGACCAGACCCTTGATCGCATCCTCAATTTCTTCCCCGAAGCGGCGCATCGCAACGTGTTGATGAACCTGTCGCTCAATCTGCGCGCGGTCATCAGCCAGCGCCTGGTGGCCGGCAAGGACGGTCGCCGTCTTCCGGCGGTAGAGGTCCTGCTGAACACGCCGTTGTTGCGCGACATGATCCGGCGCGGTCAGGTGCATGAGGTCAAGGAAGCGATGGAGCGCAGCCTGCAGGAGGGCATGCAGACGTTCGACCAGGCGCTGCACAAGCTCTACAAGGAAGGCACGATCGAACTCGAGGAAGCGCTGAACCACGCCGATTCGCGCGACGGCCTGGCACTCAAGATTCGCCTTTCGGAGGGTGGCGACGCGCCGATGCATGATCCATTTGAAACCGAGCAGTTCGGATGATTCACCATCTGCAAAAGGTGTTGCAACCTGAGGAGCTGGAACGGTTGCGAGTGCTCGCCGCGAGCGCGCATTTCGTCGACGGGCGCATCAGCAATCCCAATTACCAGCTCAAGCGCAATCAGCAGGTTGCACAGGACGATCCGGCCAACGCGGAACCGGCCCGGATTCTGCGCGATGCGTTGTATCGGCACGCCGATCTGCAACGCGCTTTTCCGCGCGGGATGGCCACTCCCACGCTGGCCCGCTACGAGCCGGGCATGAGCTACGGCTGGCACATGGACGCCGCATTGTTTCCGTCGCGCCCGCCGATGCGTTCGGATGTGTCCTGCAC
>JBAVZT010000120.1:0-1853 GCA_049588955.1 Rhodanobacteraceae bacterium
CACCATCACGATGCTCTTGCCGCTGCCCTGGGTGTGCCAAATGATGCCGCCCTTGCGTTCGTGGGTGTGTGCCTGCGCGGCCTTGACGCCGAAATACTGGTGCACCCGCGGCACTTTCTTGATACCGCCGTCGAACAGCACGAAGTCACGCATCAGCTCGATCAGCCGATCCTTGCGGCACATCTTCAGCAGGTACTTGTCCAGCTTGTAACGGCTGTCGTCCGCCTCGTCTTCCTTCCATTTCAGGAAGAACTTTTCTGGCGTAGCGATGGTGCCGTACTGCAAACCTTCGGAATCATTGCCTGCAAACACCAGTTGCACGGTACTGAAGAACCAGGCGTTGAACATCGGCAGTTGGTTGGACAAGAGCTGGCGGATCCCATCGCCGATGCTGACCCGACTGTTCTTCAGTTCGATCACCGCCACGGCGATGCCGTTGACGTACAGCACCAGATCCGGTCGGCGCTCGAAGCCGCCCCTGAGTGTCACTTCCTCGGCGATGGCGAAATCGTTGGCTTCGGGATCGGCCCAGTCGATCAGGTGCACCGTTTCGTGGTTCTGCCCCACCTGGGTCTGCACCGGTATGCCATAACGGAGCAACTGGTAGACGGCCTGGTTGTTTTCGTACAGCGTGCGGCTGAGGTTGTCTACCTCGGTGTGCAGCTTGTACAGCGCCGCATTGATCTGCGCCGGCGAGCAGCCGCGCCGGGTGAGCCAGTTGCTCAGCAGGCCGTCCTCAATCGGGCGGTTGTTGTCGCGATCGCTCCAGTCACCCAGGTAGTCGTATTTCAGTTCGTCCCGAAACAGCGTGATCACCCGCTGCTGGGTCACCCGCTCAGGCTGGGCAATCATGTTCATGGTGTCTTCCCTGTCATGCCCCGGCACCCGCAGGTTCGTCATCAGTGAACAACTGCACATACGCCTCATAGCGGAACCGGCGATGGCGGGCGTGACCTGTAATTTCCCTCAGCACGCCCAGCCGCTCCAGTCTCGCCACGATTTGGTTCGCACCCGCATAGGTGGTGCCGAGCAGGGTCTGCACTTCCGTCACCGAAACGATCGGCCGCTGATACAGCGATTCCAGCACGCGATGGCCGTTGCCTGCCGCGCGGCCCAGTTCCGCCGTGATGCGACCGCGGTGCTCCTCGCGCAACACCAGGATGCGACGCGCGGTTTCCGTTGCCTGCACGCTGGTTTCGTCGATACCGCGCAGGAAGAACGCCAGCCAGCCCTCCCAGTCGCCGCGGTCGCGGATCGCCTGCAGGTGCTCGTAGTACTGCTGGCGATGACGTTTGAAGTAATGCGACAGATAGAGCACGGGTTTATGCAGCACCGCACGTTCACACAACAGAAAGGTGATCAGCAACCGGCCCACGCGGCCATTGCCGTCGAGAAACGGATGGATGGTCTCGAACTGTGCGTGGGCCAGGCCGATCTTGATCAGCAGCGGCACCGAATCCTGCGTGTGCAGGAACTTTTCCAGCGCGCCCAGCAGCTCCCCGAGCAGATGCGGTGGCGGTGGCACGAAGTTCGCCTCGGCCAGCGTGCAACCGCCGGCACCGATCCAGTTTTGGGTTTCGCGCAGCTCACCCGGAGTCAGCCGACTACCGCGCACGCCTTGCAGCAGACGCTCGTGGATCTCACGGATCAGCCGCACCGACACCGGTAGCTGCTGCAATCGGGCCAGCCCGTAATTCATCGCGCCGACGTAGTTCACCACCTCGTCCACGTCGCGCGGACGATCAGCAGCCAATACCTGTGCCTCGGCCGCCAGCACATCCTGAAGCGAGCTTTGGGTACCCTCGATCTGGCTGGAGAGCACCGCCTCCTTGCGCACGTACATCAGCACGAAC
>JBAVZT010000121.1:0-1797 GCA_049588955.1 Rhodanobacteraceae bacterium
GTTTCGGTCAGGCTCGGAAACAGGAACACGTCGGCGCTTGCATAGCAACGCGCAAGGTCTTCGCCACGCAGCGTGCCGGCGAAGACCACATCCGGATTTTGCGCCGCCAGCGCGGCGCGATCCGGACCATCTCCGACCATCACCAGGCGGGCGCGCGGCTGTCGTAACCGGATGGCACGAAACGCACGCAGCGCCAGCGCGAGGTTCTTTTCCGGAGCGATGCGTCCGACCTGCAGCACGACCGGATCGGTCGCGCCGACGCCCCACGCAGCGCGCAGCGACGGATCCCGCCGCGCCGGATGGAACAGCTCCACGTCAACCGCGCGCCGCAGCACTCGAACGTTCCGGAAGCCGCTGTGTTCGAGCAGTTCAGCCAGCTCGGCGGTCGGTCCCAGTGTTACCTGCGCGCGATTATGGAAGTGACGCAGGTACGACAGCACCGCGGGTGCGAGGAGCCCCAGACCGTAATGGCCGGCGAAATCGTCAAAGCGCGAGTGAAATCCGCTGCTGACCGGAATGCCGAGCTTGCGCGCGACCGTGAGAGCGCTCCAGCCCAGCGGGCCTTCGGTTGCGGCATACAGCACATCGGGCCTCGCCGACTGCCCGCGACGCTGCAGCAGACGACCGGCCGGAAGGCCGAAACGAAGCATCGGGTAGCGCGGCACACGGGCGCCCGGAACCGGGATTTCGTTGCACACGCGGGAGCAATCGCTGCGGACCAGATCGGCTTGAACGCGCGGGCGGATCACCTCGACAGAATGGCCCTGCGCGGTCAGGCCAAGTGCCAGCGCCTGCACGGTCAAGGCGACGCCGTTGATTTCGGGTGGCCAGGTCTCGGTGACGATGGCGATACGCATGGTCGAAACCGCTGATCGATGCGTGCAGCCTGACGGGTCGCCATGAACGCTTGATGGCGACGCCATGACAGCCAGGTTACTTGCGTCGGTGGATGCTCGCTGCCGGTCCAGTCGAGACTGGCAATGGTCCGTTTCCGCTTGCTATTTCCGCGGAAGCGAAGACGACGACGCAGGGCACGCAATTGCAGGATTCCCGGCAGTCGATCGTCGCAGTCGCGACACCGACGGCGGCTGGCGCGTCGCCAGCCCGGCGAAGGCGAGGCCACCGGCCACGAGGGTCAGGTGGAATGTCGCTATACGCCAGGCCATCAGCGCTGTGGCGACGGTTGCAAGCGGCGCCCATGGCTCCAGCGCGCGGGCGAGTATCAGATCGGTGCCACCCACGCCGCCGGGGATGCCGGTCCACTGGCCGGCATGCAGGGCCACGGTTTGCGCCAGAAAAACGACGGCCGCAGGCACCGCATGTCCGAGCCAGGCGAGTGCAATGCCGAGTGCCGCAAGCCGGGCGAACCACTGCAACGACGTTGCCGCAAGGATCGCGCAGACGAATGCGGCTGGCGCTCCAGCGAGCGAGCGCAGATGCGCACGACTCTCCTGCCACAACATTCGTAGACGCGCCACGCGCCGGTGAAACCGGGACTCGCGCAACCGCACGCGGCACCATGCTGTATTTGCCGGCGCGAGGCCGAGACCACCGATCACCAGCACGCCGATCGCAAGCAGGGCCACGACAGACCACACGCGCGCGACGAGGCCATCATCCAGATGCAAATGGTGCCCGTTCAGCGACCCAAGCGCAGCCAGAGGCAGCACCGCGAAAAAGAACAGCAGATCGAGCGCCTGATCGGCCGCCGTCAACGCGGCGGCACAGGCCGGCGCGACGCCCACCCGCCCGAACAGGAACACGGTTGCAGGGTAACCGCCGATGCCACCCGGCGTG
>JBAVZT010000122.1:0-11424 GCA_049588955.1 Rhodanobacteraceae bacterium
AGGCCGGCTCAATCCGCAACGCGAGAGCGGAGTGCACCATTTCCACGAGCTGCTGCGCGCGGCGTACCGCGCGCACCAGCCTTTGGGCTGATGCCGAATACAACCGGTGTGTCTTGCTGCGGCTACCCGCAGCGTGGCGAACGGTCTCGCGAGCGAGGCCGGTTCATGCCAGAGGTTGCACACCCGCCGCCTGCGAGCCTTTCGGACCCTGCACGACTTCAAAGTTCACGCGTTGCCCCTGTTGGAGCGTACGGAAGCCTTCCGCATTGATCGCCGAGTAGTGCACAAACACATCCTCGCCGCCTTCCTCGGGCGCGATGAATCCAAACCCCTTGGAATCGTTGAACCACTTCACCGTACCGGTACGCATCTTGACGACCTCTTTGCTGTTGTGGCCCGCGCGATGGCGGCGGCAGGGCGAACATCCAACCGCGGTCATCGGCAGGTCGGCAGAGTATAACAAGCGTTAAACGCAAGAAAGCAAGCGGGCACCGAACGGGACGAAAAGTGGGGCCATTGCGCCGATCGGGCAGACCACGCGCCAGCGCGTCCCCGCATCCTAGGCCGCGAGCAGCGCGGCCACGAGTTCGGGAAGACAGGCCTTGGCGGCCTCGAGATGGGCAAGGATCTCGTCGATGCCGATTTCGACGGCAGCTCCGTCGGTCGAGCGCGGATCGCAGCCCGCCGCCCAGTTCGCAACCAGGGCCAGGCAGGCATATGGGATGCCCAGCTCGCGCGCGAGCGCGGCCTCGGGCATGCCGGTCATACCGACCATGTCGCAACCGTCCCGGCGCATGCGGGCGATTTCCGCACGCGTCTCCAGTCGTGGTCCCTGGGTGGCGCCATAACAACCACCATCGACCAGTGCCAGGCCGACGCGACGCCCGGCGCAGAGGAGATCCTGCCGCAGCGACTCGTCGTACGGGTCGCTGAAATCGATATGACGCACTGCCGTATCGGGCATGTCGCAGTAGCTGCCGATCCGGCCCCAGGTGTAGTCAATGATCTGGTCGGGAACCGCCAGCGTGCGCGGGCCGAGATCGTTTCGAATGCCGCCGACCGCATTTATTCCCACCACGCGGCGTGCCCCGAGCTGCTGCAAGGCCCACAGGTTGGCGCGGTAGTTGACGTTGTGCGGCAGGATCGAGTGATCCTTTCCATGGCGGGCCAGAAAGGCCACTCGCCTGCCGCCATGGGTCCCGACCAGGAGCTGCGCGGATGGCTCGCCGTATGGGGTTTGCAACGTATGCTGCCCGGCTTCGGCCAGCCCTTCCAGCTCATACAAACCGGTACCGCCGATCAATGCGAGGTCAATGGTCATGCGCGTCGTCCTGGACGGAACCCGGCAAAAAGCGCTCGATCACCGCCATGCGGAGCGAATTTCACGTTCCTGCCGACATCAAACTGCACCAGGCAACGCCGTGAAAGGCGGGTCGTCTCGGCGTGATCCAGCACGAGCCTGGCTTCCATCAGAGCGCGTAGATCGCCGGCAAGTTGCGACCTTGCTCGTAGTAATCCATGCCGTAGCCGAAGACATAACGATCCGGCACTTCCACGCCCACGAAATCAGCGGTCAGTCCGGAGACGCGCCGATCGTGGCGTTTTTCGCAGAGCACGGCGATCAACGTACGGCGTGCGCCATTGCTCACGCAGTAATCGCGGATCGCCTTGAGCGTATGTCCCTCGTCGAGGATGTCGTCGACCAGCAGGACGACCCTGCCTGCGATCGACAGCGTCGGCTGCCTGATCCACGACAACTCGCCGGCGAGGGTCTCACCGCGATATCGGGTCGCATGCACGTAGTCGAAATCAAGCGGGGCCGCAATCGACGTTGCCAGCTGGCCGGCAAAAATCAGGCCGCCCTGCATGATGGACAGGAACAGTGCCGGTCCCCGATCCAGCGCGGCATCTATCTCGCCGGCGATGCGCGCTATCGCGGCGCGCACGGTCGCACCGTCGTGAATGCGCTCGGCGCCACTCAATGCGGTGGCAAGCCCGGGGCGTTCCATGTCAGCCCGCCTGCGCCAGTTGATCGAGCGCCGTCACGCGCGCAATGAAATGGTCGCGCTGCGGATTGTCGACCAGCGCGTCCCAGCTTTGCGCCGCATTGCCGCGCAATCGCAGCAGCCGTTCCGGCTCGCACGGCGTCGCTCCGGTAGTGGCCGCTAGCGTTTCGGGCACGATGGCCGGATCGCAGGCGAGAATCAGATCGCAACCGGCCGCGAGGTGCGCGGCGACTCGCTCGGCGACACTGCCGAGGGAGCCGGCTGCCGCCATGCCGATATCGTCGCTGATCACGGTGCCGGCGAAACCGAGTTCGCCTCGCAGGATCTGTCGGATCCAGACGGCCGAACAACCCGCCGGCTGCGAGTCGACCGCCGCGTAGATCACATGCGCCAGCATCACGGCCTCGGCGCCGGCGGCGATCGCATCGGCGAACGGTACCAGGTCGGTGCGTCGGATCTCGTCGAGCGGACGCGGATCGCGCGCGGTTTCGAAATGAGTGTCCTCCACGACCGATCCGTGACCGGGAAAATGCTTCAGGGTCGCCGCCATGCCGCCAAGATGCATGCCGCGCAGATACGCCTGGGCCAGTTCCGAAACCACGGCGGGATCGGCGTGCAGCGAGCGCTCGCCGATCGCCCGGTTGCCGCGCGCAAGATCGACAACCGGAGCGAAACTCAGGTCGATATCGATCGCGCGCATTTCGCTGGCCATGAGCCAGGCGTGTTCCTCCGCCAGCGCAATCGCGCGCGCCGCATCTCGGTCGTGCAATCGACCCAGCGTCGACAACGCGGGCAACGACGTGAAACCGGTATGCAACCTTTGTACCGGGCCGCCTTCCTGATCGACGCAGATCAGAAACGGACCCGGACGAAGCTCCCGAATCGAGTCGATCAGCGCCGTGATCTGTGCGCGATCCTCGAAATTGCGCGCGAACAGGATCGCCCCACTGACCTGCGGCTGCGAGAGCCACCTCCGCTCCTCCTCGCCGAGAGTCTTGTCCGGAAGTCCTGCAATCAACATGCGCAACGAGTCCCCAGTTCATCCGATCGGTCGCCTCCGCCGGCGGGGGATGCGCCACGTGCGCATTATAGAAGTTCGCGCCGCGCGCTGCCTTGCCTGACGAACCGTGGCGGGATTTCGGACTCCGACATGGGTTCGCGCCGGACACGGTGTCGCCCGGCACCCTTTCGGTGTTGCGTCGCGATGCCCGGCGCGATCGCGGTTCACACGCCCCCGCAAACCGGCTCGGCGTCGCGGATCAATCGCGTTCGAACAGCGCGATCGACTCGACGTGAGCGGTGTGCGCAAACATGTCCATGATGCCTGCGGCAGCGAGTCGAAAGCCATGGCGTTTGACCAGAGTCGCGGCATCGCGAGCCAGCGAGCCCGGGTGACACGACACATACACCACCCGCCGTATGGCTTCGTGGGGCAGGTAATCGAGTAGCGTGGCGGCGCCCGAACGCGGCGGATCGAGCAGCATCTTGTCGCTCGCCGCTGGTTGTGCGAAGCGCGCGGCACGTTGCTCGACGCCCAGGTCGGCGGCAACGAACTCGACGTTGCGGATGCCGTTGCGGTCGGCATTTTCGCGCGCGCGCGCGACCAGCCCCGCGTCGCCCTCGACACCGGTCACGGCAGCGACACGTCGCGCGATCGGCAGGCTGAAGTTGCCGAGCCCGCAGAACAGATCGAGCACGCGGTCGTCCGGTTGCGGATCGAGCAATTCGAGCACGCGCGCGATCATGCGACGATTCATTCCGGCATTCACCTGCACGAAATCGAGCGGTTGGAAGCGAAACTCGATGTCTTCGACACGAAACGACAGTACCGGGGCCGTTGGCGGCCACAGCGGCTGCACGCTGTCCGGGCCGCCCGGTTGCAGCAGGATGGCCAGATCGTGGCTGCGACCGAATGCGGCCAGAGTGGCGCGGTCGACTTCGGACAGCGGCGAAAGGTGGCGAAACACCAGCGCGACCGATTCATCGCCCGCCGCGATTTCGATCTGGGCAATCGCGCGCTTCGCCTCGAGCGTGCCGATCATCCCGGCGAGTGCCTCGATGCGCCGACCGACTGCCGGCAGCAATGTATGACAAGAGGCGAGATCGGCGACGAAACGCGCATTGGTTTCGCGGAATCCGACGACGATCCTGTCCTTCTTGGCCACCCACTTGACCGACAATCGGCCCTTGCGCCGATAACCCCAAGGTTGACCGGTCAACGGCGCCAGCCAGGATTCCGGCTCGATCTTGCCGATGCGCTCGAAGTTTTCACGCAATATGCGCTGCTTCGCGGCGACCTGTGCGCCCGATGAGAGATGCTGCAACACGCAACCGGCGCAAGTGCCGAAATGCGCGCAGACCGGCTCGACGCGATCCGGCGAGACGCGCAGCAATTCCTCGACGATGGCCTCGTCGAATGAACGATGGCGGCGCGCCAGACGCACACGGGCGCGCTCGCCCGGCAGCGCGCCGGTGACAAACACGGCCTTGCCGTCGATGCGGGCGACGCCGCGACCGTCATGCGAAAGATCGGTGACCTCGGCGTAAACCGGGCTTGTTGTTGACGACGGCCGCATCGAACGCCATTCTGCCAGCTTCTGCCTGCATAGCGCCCGCATGCCGTGCCGCGCGTCCTCATCGCCGATGACAATCCGTTGAGCCTGCGCTTTCTCGCCGACGCGCTGACGCGCCTCGGCATCACCAGCGTCGCGGTGGCAACCGGAGATGCGGCGATCGCGCGGGCCAATGCGGAACACTTCGAATTGCTGCTGCTCGATGCCCGCATGCCCGGATCGAGCGGTATCGATGCACTGGCACACATTCGCAAAGCCTGCGGGCAATCACGCCATGCCGCTGCGCTCGCGACGACGGCGGCAGACGAGTCGGAGGTGCATGCAAACCTGCTGCAAGCGGGCTTTGCCGAGGTGCTGGTCAAGCCGATCACGATCGACGAGTTGCGCACGGCGCTGGCGCGACATCTTGCCTCTTCGCCGGTGCGACCGGCTTCCGATGATCCGTCGCTCGACAATACGCGGGCCTTGCGTGCAACCGGCGGCGATGCGGCGATCGTGGCGGCGCTGCGGCGTCTGCTCGCCGACGAACTCGCGGCATTGCCGGTTGAATTGTCCCGTCTCGCCGAACATCGCGATCTTGCCGGATTGCACGAGCGCCTGCACCGGCTCGACGCGTCCGCGGGGTTCTGCGGCGCCGGTGCGCTGACACGCGCGATCGAGGCATTGCGGGCCGTGACGACCACACGGAAGACCTGGCCGAACCGGGAAATTGCCTGCTTTCTGCGCTGCTGCGACCGCGTCGCCGGCGAATTGCAGCATTGACCGGTCGTGCCCTGGTCAGCCGGCCTCGTGCGGGCTGACGGTATTGCCGGGCAGGCGCATCGACCAGGCATTGAGCGTGCCACCGGCCAGTTGATGCCGAATTACGGTACGCATCAGGCGGCGCAACTGACCGAGTGCCTGACGTTCGGGCATCTCGTCGTCATGCAATGCCAGCAGGGCACGCCCGCTGATGCACAAGGCGCCCGGTTGATCCCGCCAGGTCAACGGTCCGGCTTCGGGATCGTACGCGTAATTCATGCCGGGCTCGACCGGAAGACCCGTGTCGGCAACCTGGGTGAGCGCCAGCGCATAGCCCAGATCGGCAAGCAGGTCACGCTCGAAACGGCGCAGGCTCCAGTCGATCGGGGCGCCCTCGGCCAGCCGGGCCAGACAATCGGCGTAGGCGCCGAACGCGGCGACGTGCGCGTCGTCGCGCGCGGTAAGACGCAGCACGAGTTCATTGAGGTACATGCCGGCAAGCAAGGCGTCACCACCGAGCACGAACGGAGCGGCGACCGATTCGATACCGGTCAGCGTGCCGAGTTCGCCGCGCATGTGCCACGTCACCAGCAGTGGCTGCAGGGGCTGCAGCAAACCGCGCGGAAGGCGCGAACCCTCGCGCCGCACGCCACGGGCGACCAGTCCCACGCGACCGTGGTCGCGGCTCAAGATCTCGAGCAGCAACGAGGTTTCGCGGTACGCCCGCGCGTGCAGGACATAGCCGGGTTGCTGGTCGACGCGAGTCACGGGCATGACGGTGAAATCGCACGGTCAGTCAATCGTCATCGTCCCAAGGTGACCGCTTCGGGATCGCCGCCGCGCGCGCGACCTGCGTGTCGCCGGTCGCAACCCGGGTCCATACTGCGATTGCGTCGCGCGTTGCCGCGACATCGTGCACGCGTACGACAGTTGCCCCTCGCTGCACGGCGATCAACGCGGCGGCCGCGGAACCCGTGGCGCGATCGGCGCCGCCGGCGCGGCCTGTCAGTGTGCCGATCATGGATTTTCTCGACAGTCCCACGAACACGCCTGCAGCCAGATCGCGGAAGCGATCCAGCCCGCGCAGCAACGCGAGGTTGTGTTCGAGCGTCTTGCCGAAACCGAAACCGGGATCGACCAGCACGCGGCGCTTGTCGATGCCCGCCATCTCGCACGCGAACACGCGCTCGGCGAGAAAGCGGTGCACCTCGCCGACCACGTCGTCGTAAACCGGTTTGTCCTGCATCGTGCGCGGCTCGCCCTGCATGTGCATCACGCACACGGGCACCTTCAATTCGGCCGCGGTTTCCAGAGCCCCTTCGCGGCGCAGCGCGTACACATCGTTGATCAAGCCCGCGCCGGCGGCGAGTGCCGCGCGCATCACTTCGGGTTTGGAGGTATCGATGCTGATCGGTACTTCGACCTCGCCCTGCAACGCCGTGATCACCGGCACCACACGCGCGATCTCGTCGCGGGCGTCGATCGGTTGCGCACCGGGCCGCGTGGATTCGGCGCCGACATCCAGCATATCCGCGCCCTGCTCGACCATTTTCAGTCCGCGCTCGAGTGCCGCGCGCACGTCATCGCGCAAGGCATCACCTGAAAACGAGTCGTCGGTGAGGTTGAGCACGCCGCATATGCGCGGGCGATCGAGCCTGAGCAAACGCCCGGCGCAATCGAGTGCTGGAGACGTGTCGAACATTCCCTATCGCCGCACCACCGCCGTCGCGCTTGAAGACACCGTGGGTGCCTGGCGCTTTGCGGTGATTTCGTCGGGTGCCGGCAGACCCGCCTTCTTGCGGAATGCGGCGAAGCGCGAATCTTCCTTGTAGCGCAGCAGGAATGGATCGTAGAGCAGGGAGCTGATACCAGGATCACGCAGGGCCCAGGCTCGATCCAGCCATTCAAACATCCGCTCCGGCTCCTTGCGCAGGGCATAGACCTCGGCGATCTGGTACGCGGCGTTGTCGCCTTGCTTGTCAATCAGATTCCTCAGTGCCGCGCTGCCGGCAGCGCTGTCGCCACCGATCTGTCGCGCCAGGGCCAAGGCCGTGTCGCGCCACATTCCCGGTGATTCCTGTTGCGCAACGCGTAGCGCGGCGTGAGCGTCGCCGCGCTGGACCTTGATGATTGCCAGCGTTTCATACTGACCCACCGCCCCCGGTTGCAAAGCGATTGCCCTGCCGATTGCCTGCTCGGCCTCGTCGAGGCGACCGAGCGACGAAAAATACTGGGCGAGCCAGCTGTACCAGATTGCGTGCAGAGGATCGCTCGCCAGCGCCTGCCGGGTCAATCGGACCGCCGGTTCGAGCTTGCCCATGGTCGCCAGCAATACCCCCCGCATGAACTTGGCGCTCCCATCCTCCGGCGCGAGTTGCAGCGCGCGCCGGAACTCGGCATCCGCGCCGGACCAGTCGAAGTCGGCACTTTGCAGAAGATAGGCGCGTGCGACATGCGCCGATGCCAGATCCGGGTCCAGCGCCAGCGCGAAATTGGCCGCTTCGCGCGCCCTTGCATAGGCTTGTTTCATGGCCGTGCCGCTCAGGAACTGGGCGGCATGGGATGTCCACGCGTGGGACAGGCCCGCATACGCGCGCGCGTAACGCGGATCGATACGAACGGCTTCATTGAAATAATCAATTGCCTTGCGATCACCGGACTCGCTGTTGCTGGCATCGTAGGACTCGGCCTGAAGATAGGTGTCATAGGCGACAAGGCTGCCGCTGGGCGGCCGGTCGCTCTGCAATACCGCACGCGCGCCACTGAGCAGCTTGGCCTTGAGTTCGGCGGCGACTGCGTGGGTGATGTCGTCCTGCAGCTTGAACAAGTCCGTGTACAGCCGGTCGTAATGCTCCGACCACAGCGTGCTGCCGTCAATGGCGTTGACGAGCGTGGCGCTGATGCGCACTGTGGTGCCGGCGCGGCGCACACTGCCTTCCAGCAAATGCGCGACACCCAGCTTCTCGCCGATCACCTTGCTGCTTTCCTTGCTGTCGCGGAACTGGAATGCGGAATTGCGACTGATGACCTTCAATCCCGCGAACTGTGACAGTGCAGTGATCAGGTCTTCGGATAATCCATCAGAGAAGTACTGCTCACTCTTGTCACCACTTTCGTTGGCCAATGGCAGTACGGCGATGGATTTGGCGGGAATGGGTGCAATACCCGCATCAGATCCCAACCCGGCACCCTTGTGCCACACGAACGTGTTGGTCAGCAGCAACACCACCGCCCCGGCCAGCACCCCGATGATCCAGAAATCCAGCTTGCGCCCGGTCTGGTGTGCGATCGAATCCTCGGGCGCAATTTCGCTTTCACGCTTCAGCCCTTGCGGTGTGAACTCGTAGAACCAGGCAAAAATGATCCAGAGCGGAAAGCCGATGACGGCTGCGACCACGAACCAGCGCGTGATCCATTCGGGCGCGCCGAACGCCGGGCCAAGTTGCGCGATGCCTTGCGCCACCGCCCACGTGCCGCCGCCATAAAGCACCGCTGCGCGCAATACGTTGCGCCGTCCGAGTTCGGCAAGAAGCGACCGGCCGTTCATGGCGCGATGTTGCCGGAGGTCCCCGCCGCACGATCCTCTTTGTCCCGCCTCAGCAACAAATCGAACCGCGGGTTCTGGCGCAGCGAATCCCATAACGGGCTGTAGTGGAGCTCGGCCAGCGTGACGCCATCGGGTTCCTCCAACAGATGCGGCAACGCGCCAAGTGCCACGTCGGCATTGCCCAGATACGCCTGCACCTGTGCGAGAGTGACTTCCATGGAAGGTCTCATCAGTGCATCCTGCGCGCTGAGCCCGACGGCGCGCTTCGCCTCCTGCAATGCGGCCGCCTTGTCGCCAAGACCCGCATGCGCGTACGCGAGTATCTGGGCGAGATGCACGTCGTCGGCACCGGAGCGGCGCCAACTGTCGATCTCGCTCACGACACCCGCGAAATTCGAATGCGCGCTCGCCGCATCCCCGGACCATGACTGGCTGCCGCCGAGGGCAAGCAGATAATAGGGGCGATACAGACCGAGCGATTCCTTGGGTTCGGCCAAGGCATGCTCGAGCACGGCGACGGCGCCCGCGAAGTCGCGACGAAACCACAGGAGTTTGACCCGACTGCGCAGCGCATCGCCGTCGGCCGGGCGCAGCGTGACGCCCTCGAGCAGCTTCCCGGCCTCGTCGAGATTGCCTTCCTCCAGCCACGCGTCGGCCTTGGCCGCGATAAGACTCGACGAATCCGGTTCGACATCGAGGGCGCGGTCAAGGGTGGCGCGCGCGTTCGCGAAGTCGCGCACCGCAGCGTAGTCGATGGCGAGATCGGTAAACAGCACGGTCTCGCGCGGATCGAGACGAATCGCCTGTTGCAGATGGTCGATCGAACCTTGCCAGTTGCCCTGGCGGCGCTCGACATAGCCAATGGCCGCGAGCACGGATGAACTGTTGGGCAGACGCTGGCGTGCCTGCATGAATTCGCGCAGGGCGCCATCGAAATCGCGCAGACAACGATAACGGTAGTAGCCGACTGCGAGGCGCGCTTCACCGAGATCGGGTTGCAGTCGCAACGCAGTGTCGGCGGCCTGCTTGACCTCGCTGAGCTGCGCCGGCGTGCGATCGATGAAGTTGAAGTACATGTAGCTCTTGACGATGGCCAGGCGCGCCCAAGCCAGCGCGAACGCGGGATCGATGCGGGTTGCTTCGGCATACAGCGCCGCAGCGTGACGCGACACGTCGGCCGATGACGCCAGACTGCGCGCTTCGAATGCGAGTCCGCGCAGATACGCATCGTATGCCTCGGGTTTCTGCGTCGGGCGCACCTGCATCGCCGTGCGTTCGACGCCGCTGAGCGTGACCTGCAACGCGCTTGCAATGGTCCGCGCGATTTCGCTCTCGGCCGTGAAGACATCATCGACTCCGCGCTCATAGCTCTGGGCCCAGAGACGTTCACCGGTCGCCGCCTGGATCAACTGCACGGCGACACGCACCTGATCGCCGAACTTTTGAATGCTGCCTTCGAGCACGTTGGCGACGCCAAGTTGGCGGCCTACTTCGGCAATGTCGTGGGGTCGTGAAGCATAACCCTGCGTCGATGTGCGCGAGATCACCTTGAGTGCACGGATTTTCACCAGGCGCGCGAGAATCTCCTGCTGGATACCATCGCTGATGTAACTGTCGGCATTGTCCGCGGAACCATTCTCGAACGGCAGCACGGCAATCGACCGCTCCATCGCCACGTGCGCGGCATCCCTGTGCGGGACCAACGCATTGGCAAGCAGCAACACGACAGCCAGACTCAACGATCCGACGATCCAGCGATCGAACTGCCGGCCGCTGGTGTGCATTGCCGATGCGGAATGATCGATTTCACTCTCGCGCCTGATGCCGTCCGGGGTCCATTCGTAGAACCACGAAAACACCAACGCGACCGGAAATGCTGCCAGCGCCGCGACAACGATCACACGCACGACCCAATCGGCGATATGAAAGTACGGGAAAACCTGAGTCGCTATTTCCACCAGCAGCCAGGCGCCGGATGCGTACAGCGCCGCCGCGCGCAATACGTGGCGGCGCTTCAATTCGACCAGAAACGATCGCTTGCCGTTCATCTCCCGGAGGCCGGTTCCATGGTCGCGCGCTGTGCCGGCTCCGATTCTGCTGTCGTGCCAGTCTGCCTGACGGCGCCGGGAACAGCGGGCGGAACCGGCAACCTCACGTTCCTGCAATAGGCTGCGAAGCGTGCATCGTCCCGCAGCGCCGACACGATGAACGGGTAATAGAGAATCGTCGTCACGGTCGGATCGCGCGCCTGCCAGCCGCGATTCAGCCAGGCCAGAGCCTGTTCCTTTTCACCGCGATATGCGTAAACCATTGCAACGGCCACGGGACGGAACTGCGCGTCCATGCGAATCATCTCGTCCAGCGCCATATCGGCCTTGGCGCGATCGCCCAGCGCGAACCAGGCCAGTGCAAGCGCCGACCGGCGTTGTCCGGGGCCCGGTTCGGCCTGCGCTTCGGCCAGCGCCTTCGCCGGCTGGCCGCGTTTGATCTGTACGATCGCGAGGAAGTAATGACAACCCACCGCCGCGGGTTGCAGATCTATCGCGCGTTTCAACTG
>JBAVZT010000123.1:0-7282 GCA_049588955.1 Rhodanobacteraceae bacterium
GCGTGCCTAATCCTCGGCAGCGCAGCGGCTGCGGTGACTGATCTGCAAATCTTGCCGCGGTGAGCAATGATGCGTTGCTAGGCACGTAAGGCCCACGTCTTGCACAGGCAACAACTCGACGCGCCGCTCGATCTGGAACGTGAGACGCCCTGAGCATCGTCAAACCTTGGCGTATTGCCCATACGCATCGGTCATGGCGGGCACACCGTACCGGTTGGTTATCACCCGTCGATTTCCGATACCCATGCATGGGCCGCGCCGGCTTCGGCATTGGCGAAGACGCGCACCGGCCGACGCAAGACCAGCGCCGCCATTCGAGCGCCGAAACGGATCATTGGATGGTCGGCAACGATCGCGATCCGGCCCCAGCCGCGCCAGTGGCGAAGGTCGAGCTTGGTGTCCTCCCACGCGCCGCGTGCGTTCATGCCGGTGAACGCGGGCGTGAACTCGTAGAACAGATTGAGCGACGTGCGCGCGCGTCGCTTCTCCCGGTCGATCGGCAGCAGAATGTCCCGATATTCCTGGCCGGTCACTTTCCCCGACGCGCGGACCGCGATCACGTGGTCCGGAAAGTCTGGCAGCAATTCGAGCATCAGGATTCAAAGGATGCCACGACGCAACGCGAAGCGGAACGCGAACGCGAGCGCCTTTGGTGCATCATGTTCGATGCATTTGCCGTGGCTGAGAATGATGCGCTGCGGCTGCCAGGACAGCATCTCCTGGACGGCGTTGCGTATCTGTTTTCGCTTGAAAAGGAATGTGGCGCGCAAGTCGATGGGTGCCTGTGCATGGGGTGCGAACGCGCGGGCGATCCATACGAGCGCGCGATACGGCTGCCGTACCTTGTCGAGCTCGAAGTTCTGGATGGTGTCCGTGACGATGAGCGTTTTCGATGCCTCGTGAAAGAAGACGAACTCGTCGAGCAGCGAGCCCGCGATGACCGTCTGTTTGAGATCGCGCGTCCACTCTTCCGGCACCGCTGCGGCATCGAGCTCACGGTCGAACCGTACCGGGATGCCGCGCGCCTTCGCGCGTTCGAGGACACCGGGCGAAGCCCAGGCAACAGCCTCCGGGAAATGTTTTTTCCACGCCGCCACGTGCTCGTAGTGAAGCGGATTGGGCGAGACCAGATGCGCTATGCGGCCCAGTGTCGAGAGCGCTTTGGCGAGTTCGGGCGTCCAGGCTGTCGGTGAATGGAGCCAGAGATCGCCACGTTGCAGCCTTGCAACCGTCATGCGCGTCGGGAACGGAAAGTGCAGGAACGGCAATCCCGGGTAACTCATGTAGACCAGCGGGCCGTCGACGATACCGATCCGCTCGGCCAGCGGCTTGTACACGTTGATCGGCTCGTACAGCGCGATAGGGTCGCCGGATGTCATGGCAGCCATCATTGAACAACAAGACCTTCTTGAACAACAAAACCTTTGCCAAGGGGCGTCGTTGAAAGACCCGGCCCTTTCAACTCGGGATTCGACGGAAACACGCGACGCGCGACATGACGCGCGACATCCAGCAGAGGGGGAGTGGACGCATCCACCCTCAAGACGCCCGTTTGCGAGGCGATCGCCCGCAATCGTTCGGGCAGGTGATCGGCTTGAAAAAAGCCGCAAACACTGCCATATGTCGGGTCGGGCAAGGTGCCTGGGGACACTGCCGGAAAGGGTCAAATGCCGATCTACGAGTTCGAGTGCGCGTCGTGCGCCCATCGCTTCGACCGTCTGCAGAAGCTGTCGGATGCCGATCCGGTCCGTTGCCCGGAGTGCGGACGGGCGACGCTGCGCCGTGTGCTCAATGCACCGGCGTTTCGTCTGGCCGGTAGCGGCTGGTACGAGACCGATTTCAAGAAGGAAGGCGACAGGAAGCGCAATCTTGCCGCGAAGGACGAGGCACCCAAGAGCGAGGATGGATCAAAGACGGACACCGGGAAGGAGGACAAGGCCGGATCCGCGGAAAAGCCGACACCGGCGGCGCCGAGCGCCGCCCCGGACAAATCCGCGACGCCGGGCGCGCCGGCCGGCAAGAACGCCGCGAAGACCGGCAAACCGGCCTCTTCCGTGTCCGAATAGCTGCCCGTCGGGGCTCGAAGCATGTGAAAGTGGCAGGGTTCCGTGCGATTGGTGCATTTCGCGCCGCTTCAGTTGGCGTGCGTAGACTTTGCGGCTCCAACACTCGGGAGTAGGAAACATGATCTTGCGTTGCGCAATCTTCGGTTTGATTGGTTTGTTCATATTGCCGGTTTCGGTGGTTCACGCGCGTGGCGGCAATCGCCATGACGCAATCAACTGCACGAGTCGGGATTTTCGGCCGGAACATTGCTCCGTGCCTTGGCGTGATGCCGAGCTTGTGCGGCAGACATCCAATGCGGCCTGTGTCCGGGGACGTTCCTGGGGCGTCGACCGCCGGGGTATCTGGGTAGACAAGGGTTGTGGCGGCACATTCGTCGAGGCCGGGCGCGGACACTATCGCGATCACGATCGGGATCGTGATCGCGATCGCGGCGAATGGCGACCGGGCGCCGGCTGGGATCGAACCATCGCGGTGCGCTGCGACAGCAACGACTTTCGTTACCATTTCTGTCGCGTCGATACCGGTCGCGGCAGCCGGGTAGAGGTGCGGCGCCAGATTTCCAATACGCGTTGCGTCGAGGGTCGGACCTGGGGCTGGAATCGCGCGGGTATATGGGTCGACAACGGTTGTGCGGCAGTGTTTACCATCGACCGCCGCTGGCGCTGAGCACAAAACGCGGTTTCGGAAGCCGCTCACGGATTGGCGCGGTGGGTGCACACGGGAAACGAAACGGCGATCAGGGTTGATCGCCGTTTCCGCTTCGAGCGCACACTCTTTGCAGTGCGGCGCAATCCTCCGTAGCATTCGGCGCCTTGCGCGACACCGCCGGTCGGTATCGCGGCCTGCGTCTGCGGAGCGTCCATGCGTACCCATTACTGCGGTCTCGTCGATGAAGCATTGATCGGCCAGGCCGTCGCGCTGTGCGGCTGGGCCGACACCCGTCGCGATCATGGCGGCGTGATCTTCATCGACCTGCGCGATCACGAAGGCATCGTCCAGATCGTCGTCGATCCGGAAAATCAGCCGGCGTTCGCGCTCGCCAGTCAGGTGCGTTACGAGTTCTGCCTTCGCGTCACCGGCACGGTGCGTACGCGCAGCAATGTCAACGAGCGCATCCCGACCGGGCGCGTCGAGGTGCTGGCCGATACCATCGAGGTGCTCAACGGCGCTGCGAATCTGCCGTTCGCGCTGCACGAAAATCCGCATGAGGAAATGCGGCTCAGGTACCGTTATCTCGACCTTCGCCAGCCGGACATGCAGCGCAAGCTGCGATTGCGCACGCGCCTGGTATCCGCATTGCGCCGCTGGCTCGATACGGCGGGTTTTCAGGATATCGAAACCCCGATCCTGACCAAGGCGACGCCCGAGGGCGCGCGCGATTATCTGGTGCCATCGCGTTTGCACGCCGGCACGTTTTTCGCGCTGCCGCAGTCGCCCCAGTTGTTCAAGCAACTGCTGATGATCGCGGGCTTCGATCGCTATTATCAGATTGCCCGCTGTTTTCGCGACGAGGATCTGCGCGCCGACCGCCAGCCCGAGTTCACCCAGCTCGATATCGAGTTTGCTTTCGTCGACGAGGCAACCGTGCAGCGCACCGTCGAGGCGATGTTGCGCGACGTGCTGCGCGAGGTCGCCGGCATCGATCTCGCCGATCCGTTCCCGCGCATGACCTATGCCGAGGCAATGCGCCGCTATGGGTCGGACAAGCCGGATCTGCGGATCGATCTCGAACTGATCGATGTCGCGGATATCGTCAGGAACAGCGAATTCAAGGTCTTCGCCGATTGGGCAAACAACGCCGACGGTCGGGTTGCGGCTTTGCGCGTCCCCGGTGGCGCCGAAGTCAGCCGCAAGCAGATCGATGATTATGCCGCGCATGCGGCGAAATATGGTGCCAAGGGCCTCGCCTGGATCAAGATCAGCGACCGTGCGGCCGGGCGCGACGGCATCAGTTCGCCGATCGCCAAGTTTCTCGATGACGCAACGCTGGGCGCGTTGCTCGATGCGACTGCCGCGGACACCGGCGATCTCGTGTTTTTCGGCGCCGGACCGTGGAAAACCGTGTGTGACTTCATGGGTGCGCTCAGGCTCAGGATCGGCAAGGATCGCGGGCTTGTCATCAATGCATGGAAGCCGCTCTGGGTCACCGACTTTCCGATGTTCGAATACGATCACGCGGCAAAGCGCTACCTGGCGTTGCATCATCCGTTTACCGCGCCAGCGGTGGACGATGTCGCCGACCTGCGCGCGAACGCGGCAATCGCGGTGTCGCGCGGCTACGACATGGTGTTGAACGGCAACGAGATCGGCGGCGGATCGATCCGTATTCATCGTGCCGACATGCAAAGCGCGGTTTTCGATCTGCTTGGCGTCGGCAAGGAGGAGGCCGATGAGAAGTTCGGTTTCCTGCTCGAGGCGCTGCGCCATGGTGCACCGCCGCACGGCGGCATCGCGTTCGGCATCGACCGCATCGCGGCGCTGATGGCGGGCACGGATTCGATCCGCGACGTGATTGCGTTCCCGAAGACAACGAGTGCGCAAGACCTCATGACCGAGGCGCCGTCGACCATTTCCGCCGCGCAGCTTGACGAGTTGCATATTCGGCTGTCCGGAAAACCTTGAGCCGGTCGAGACATCCGTCGCGGGCTGCATGAGCGCCCACCACGTTATCCTGTTGCACGGCATCTGGATGCGCGGCTTCACGTTGCAGCCGATGGCACGGCAGTTGCGCGCGGCGGGATTCTCGGTCGGATTTTTCGAATACAACAGCGTTGCGGGGGATCCGGACCAGTCCGTCGCGCAGCTGCGCGCCCACATCCGCGCGGCCAACCGTGAGACGGTTCACCTGCTCGGCCACAGCCTTGGCGGCTTGCTTGCGCTGAAGACATTGCGCAGTGCGGACGATTTGCCGCCGGGACGCATCGTCTGCCTTGGGTCGCCGCTCTGCGGCAGCGCGTCGGCGCGCGGGTTGGCGCGCTGGCCTGGCGGTACCTGGATGCTCGGTCGCAGCCTGGACTTGTTGACCGGCGGTGTCGGTGCGTGGAACGGGACGCGCGCCGTCGGCGTCATAGCCGGATGCCTGCCGCTCGGACTCGGCTTTCTCGCGGGTGGCCTGATCGGACCGAGCGATGGCACGGTAAGCGTCGCCGAAACCGAATTGCCCGGCATCAGCGACCATCGCGTCGTATCGGCCAGCCATACCGGCCTGCTGTTTTCGAACGAAGTGGCCCGGCTTGCGGTTACGTTTCTGCAGCATGGGCGGTTTGCGCAGGCGCGCGGCGCCGAAGTCGCAGGGCATCAGGACGAATGGGCTCCCAAGGCCTGATAAAGTCGCGTTTTCATGACGATCGGGGGTAACGGTTCGGTATGGCCGGTCATTCCAAATGGGCGAACATCCAGCATCGCAAGAACGCGCAGGATGCAAGGCGCGGCAAGGTGTTCACCAAGCTCATTCGCGAAATCACCGTGGCAGCCCGCAGCGGCGGCGGCGATCCGGCGGCCAATCCGCGCCTGCGCCTCGCGATCGACAAGGCGTTGACGGCCAACATGACACGCGATGCGATCGATCGCGCGATCAAGAAGGCCACCGGCGAGCTCGAAGGCGTACATTACGAAGATGTGCGTTACGAAGGATATGCAGCGGGCGGCGTCGCCGTGATCGTCGAGTGCACGACCGACAACCATTTGCGTACGGTCGCGGACGTACGCCACGCGTTTTCCAAGTTCGGCGGCAATCTCGGGACCGCCGGCTCGGTCGGCTACCTGTTTCGAAAGCAGGGCGTCTTGTCGTACGCCCCCGGCACCGATGAGGATCGCATCATGGAAGCCGCGATTGAGGCCGGCGCCGACGATGTCGTGTCGTTTCCGGAAGACGGTTCGGTGGAAGTGCTGACCACGCCCGAATCGTTCGAGGCGGTGCTCGATGCAATGAAGGGTGCCGGATTGCAGCCGGCCGAAGCCGAGGTCACTCTGCGCGCTGAAACCGACATCGCGCTCGAAGGCGATCAGGCACAGACGGTCGCGCGCCTGCTCGACTGGCTCGACGATCTCGATGATGTGCGCGTGGTGTATTCGAACGCAGACCTGCCGGCCGAAGCCTACACATGAAATCGGGAACCGGACACCGGGTGCGACGAAGGATCGGGAATCGGTCGTGAAGCCTCGTATCGGGCACCCGCTCGCCGCTCGCGCGATGACACGGACGTGCCGGTCCTCGTCACCCGACGCCCAGCCCGCGACGGTGCGCATCATGGGTATCGATCCGGGCAGTCGCTGCACCGGCGTCGGCATCATCGACGTGTCCGGAGCCGGGTCCAGCCGGCACGTGTTCAACACCGGACTGAGGCTCCTCGACAACGACAGCTTTCCGTTGCGGCTCAAGCAGATTTTCGACGAGCTGTGCGCGATCATCGACGCGCATCGGCCGAACGAAGTCGCGATCGAGCGCGTATTCATGGCGCGTAACCCGGATTCGGCGCTCAAGCTCGGGCAGGCGCGTGGCGCAGCCATCTGTGCCGTGGTCACGCGCGGGCTGGTGGTCACCGAATACGCTGCACGCGAGGTCAAGCAGGCGGTGGTCGGCGGCGGCGCCGCCGACAAGCGGCAGGTACAGCACATGGTCGGTGTCCTGTTGAATCTCGAAGACAAGCTGCAGGCCGATGCGGCGGATGCGCTGGCACTCGCGCTTGCGCACGCGCACACGCGCGCGAGCACCGAGCGGCTTGGTATCCCGCGCACGGCCTGGAGACGCAGACGATGATCGGGCGACTGAAGGGCCGGCTCGAAGCCAAGCAACCGCCGTGGCTGGTGATCGATGTCGGCGGTGTCGGCTACGAACTCGAAGCGCCGCTGTCGACGTTTTTCGAGCTGCCCGCAATCGGCAGTGAGGTATCGCTGTACACGCACTACGCAGTCAAGGACGATACCGTTGCGCTGTACGGGTTCCTCGGCGAAGACCAACGCGCGATGTTCCGCAGCCTGCAGAAGGTTGGCGGTATCGGCGCGAAGATTGCGCTCGCGGTGTTGTCGGCCGTCAATGCGGACGAGTTCGCGCGACTGATTCACGGCGGCGATATCGCCGCGTTGACGCGCATACCCGGTATCGGCAAGAAAACCGCCGAACGCATGCTCGTGGAATTGCGCGATCGCTTGAAAGCGCCGGGCGGCGGTGCCGGTGCGGGGGCTGCCGGCGCCGTGGCGCGCGATCCGCTCAGCG
>JBAVZT010000124.1:0-9809 GCA_049588955.1 Rhodanobacteraceae bacterium
ACTGATCGCGGCAGCGCCTGCACGCGGCAAGCGCGGGATTGCGCGCGGCGGCAGGAACGCGACCGCCAGCGCCGGGACGGCGGCGGCGAAAACGCCCAAAGCCTCCGCGCGAAAGGCGGCCGTCAGGAAAACGCGCGCGAGTGGACAAGGCGCCGGCAAGACAACGACAAGAAAGGCCGCCGGCAAGGCGGCACGCAAGCAGTCATCCTCGACCTGAATACGGCGCGGCGTTCATGAAAACCGTGAGTGCGGATCTCGACGGCGCGGTCCTCGCCCTGTCGAGGGGCGGCGTGATCGCCTACCCGACCGAAGCGGTATATGGACTCGGTTGCAACCCGCACGATCGGGCAGCGTGCGAGCATCTGTTTCGTCTCAAGCAACGCCCACCCGCGCTTGGAGTGCTGCTGATTGCAGCCAACTTCGAACAGATCCGGCGTTATGCCGATCTCACGGCGCTGCCCGAACCGGTGCGCGCCAAAGTTCGGGCCAGCTGGCCCGGCCCGCAGACTTGGGTGTTGCCATGCGGAGCCGACGTTCCTGAATGGATCAGGGGGAAGCATGCCGGTATTGCGTTGCGCATTACCGCCCATCCGATCGCCGCCGGGCTGTGCCGTGCTTTCGGCGGGGCTCTCGTGTCCACCAGCGCAAATCGGCACGATCAGGCGCCCGCGCGGGATGCGCAACAAGTGATCGCGTATTTTGGCGACAGCATCGACGCCGTCGTGGAGGGTCCGCTCGGGGGCCTGTCGCAGCCGACCCCGATCCGCGATGCGATCAGCGGTAGAATCATCCGCGCCTGATCCGACCGGGGCACGGTTTCACGAGGGTATATTGGCGGGGAGCTGTTGTCGGGAATTCACCGTGTCGGACCTGTGCCGACTGCTGCCGGGGGACAAGAGTGTCTGCGGTCATCGGAATCGACCTCGCGCCGCACGCCAGAGCGACGTTGCCGTTGCTGGCGTGCGGCAATCGTTCACAAGTCGTCGCCTGGCGCGACGGCCGGGGCATCGATAGCGCGGAATTTCTCGCGGATGTCGCACAAGTGGCCGCGTTGCTGCCGGATCTGACGCACGCGGTGAATCTGTGCGAGGACCGTTACGCGTTCCTGGTCGCGTTTTGTGCGGTGATCTGCCGTGGACAAACCAATCTGCTGCCGCCCTCGCGCGCTCCCCAGGCCATTGATGAGGCACTCGCGGCGCACCCGGCCAGTTACGCGCTGAGCGACGGCGCCTGCACAACTGGAGCCAACCCGTCTATCTGCCTGCCGGCGCTTGGTTCCGAGGGCAGTCCAGCGTTTGCCGGCATGCCGACTGTTGCAGTCGGCCAAGTCGCGGCGATCGGATTCACGTCGGGCAGCACCGGGTTGCCCAAAGCCAACCCCAAGACCTGGGGTCAGTTCCAGGTCAGCAGCGCGAACAATGTTGAGCTGCTCGGCCGTTCGCTCGGGCTCGATCACGGCGCCATCGCGAACATCGTTGCAACGGTGCCGCCGCAGCACATGTATGGCCTGGAAATGTCGGTTCTGCTGCCGCTGACCGGCCCATTTTCGGTGCATGCCGGGCGTCCGCTGTTTGCCGCCGATATTGCCGCGGCATTGGAAGAGGTGCCGATGCCACGGTTGCTGGTCACGACACCGGTCCATCTTGGGGCGCTGTTGCGCAGCGAGATGGCGTTACCTCCGATCGGGGCGATCGTGACGGCCACCGCGCCCCTTCCGGTCGCGTTGGCACGAGCCACCGAGGATCGCTATGCCACTTCGGTCGTCGAGCTGTTCGGGTCGACCGAAACCTGCGTGATTGCGCATCGGCGCCCGGCCGAAGAGGACGCCTGGCACCTCTACCACGGAATCACGCTCAAGCCGCAGCCGGACGGTACGCTGGTCAGTGCCTCGCATTTGCCGTCGTCTGTAGCCCTGCAGGACGTGGTCGAATTGCTGCGCGGCAGGCACTTTCGTCTGCGTGGCCGCAATTCCGATCTGCTCGAGATTGCGGGCAAGCGCGCGTCCCTCGGCGATTTGACCCGACGCCTGCTCGCGTTACCGGGTGTGCTGGATGCAGCCGTTTTTCAATCGGGCGAAACCGATCGGGCCGGGGTCCGACGGATTGCAGCGCTGGTGGTGGCGCCTGGACGCACCGCACGCGATCTGATGACCGACTTGCGGCGGGTCATCGACCCGGTTTTTCTGCCGCGCCCGTTGCGCCGGGTTGCCTGCTTGCCGCGCAATGAGACCGGAAAGTTGCCGCTTGCGGCGCTGCATGCCGCACTCGGAAGTGCCCCACGCGAACCCGGTAACAGCCATTGATTGCAGCCGAGCCAGCTCGCGCGAAGAGTCCAGCAGGGGTATGGTCTTGATCTTCGCGGTCAGGGGGACCGCAGAAGTAAATGCCCCGAGGGCCAGGGGGAGCCCTCGGGGCGGGTGGACACCGACTCGGGGAGAAGTCGGCCTCCTGTGGTTCACTCAGGGAGGTGAGTGATCCGTGGGGCGCCGTTGCGTGCGCCCGGCTGATATGACCGGGTAGACAGGACAAAGTTCACAGCGAGTTTTTGCCGTGATTTGTTAAGGTTTACCGGGCGTTCATGCGCGCGGGCCGTCCTTGCCGAACCGCGTCGAACACTCGCAGGCGCCCGTTCTCATGCACAATCGGACTTCGCTGTGTGCATCCGAGAGGAATGTGCCATGCACCAGGACCGATGGGCTCGTCGTGAGCGCCTTTTTGCCAAAGCCCTGACACTTCCGGTCGCGGTACGCGCAGAGTTTGTGCAGCGTTCCTGCCGCGATGATGCGGACCTGCTTGCCGAGCTCGGCACCTTGCTGCGCGCGCATGATGCAGCGGGGATCCTCGACGTCGCACCGTATCGCGCCGACGTGTTCGCTCTGCAGACGTCTGGAGTCGAGGGCGCGTGCCTGGGCCCCTGGCTTGCAGGCAAAATGATTGGTCGCGGCGGTACGGGTGAAGTCTATGCGGCGACTCGTACCGACGGCGTCTTCGAGCAACGCGTCGCGATCAAGCTGTTGCGCTACGAAGCATCCGGCGAATTCGAGAGATTCAACGCCGAACGCCGCATTCTGGCCCGTTTGGAGCATCCCGGCATCGCGCGACTCCTGGACGGCGGCATGACTTCGGATGGCCGTCCGTACACCGTGATGGAGTACGTCGAGGGACACTCGATCACCGAGTACTGTCGCGAACACCGTTCGTCCTTGAGTGAGCGTCTGGACCTGTTCGCGCAGGTCTGCGATGCGGTTGCGTTTGCGCATCGCAACCTGGTGATCCACCGGGATCTGAAACCGGGCAATATTCTGGTTGACAACGAAAAGCGTGTGAAGCTGCTCGATTTCGGCATCGCCAAGCTGATCGATGCCGCCGCAATGCGGCGCGACGCCGAGGTGACGATCGCGCCGTTCACACCCGACTATGCCGCGCCCGAGCAACTCAGCGGCCAACCCGTCACGACCGCGACCGATGTCTATGCGCTCGGCGTGCTGCTGTTCGAACTGCTAACCGGCGAACGGCCTCTGCGCCTGCAAGGGCTGCCTTCGACCAGGGCGGTGACACTCCTGATGGACCGCAATCCGCCGCCGCCGAGCCGGATCGCCAGAGTGAAACCGGATACACCGGTTCCGGCACGCCTGTTGACCGGTGATCTCGACGCCATCGTGGCCAAGTGCCTGCGCAAGGAAGCAGGCCATCGATATGAGACAGTCAACGCGCTCAAGCTGGATACTCGGCGCCACCTGCGCAAGGAACCCGTGCTCGCACGGGGCGGTGCCCGAATGTACCTCGCACGACGCTTTGTGCGCCGGCATTGGCTCCCGCTTGCGGCCGTTTCGATGTTGATGGTGGTCCTGGCGGGCGCCGCGATGTACGCAAACGATGCGCGCCTGCGCACCGAGCACGCCCTGCATCGCGCCGATGCGGTGCGTGATTTCGTCACCGACCTGTTTCGTCAGAACGACCCGGAGGCCGGAAACGGCAAGACGATGAGCGCGCGCGAGCTGGTCGATCTTGGCGTGCGTCGCATCGAGTCCGGTTTTGGCGGGGATGCCGACACCCGCATCGAATTGCTCGGAGTCAGCGGCAACCTGTATCGCTCGCTGGGCGACTATCAGCGCAGCGCCGAACTGCTGGCGCGACGGCTCAAGCAAGCGCAACAGGCTTACGCACCGGAGGATCCACGGCGAATCGAGGCGCAGCTCGACTCGGCGAGAGCCGAGGTCGGCGCGGAACATTTCGACAAGGCGCACGCACTGTTCGATCAGGCGTTGGCCGGCGCCGCGCCGGCGCGTGTGGAACTACGGCCCCTGCGCGCACGCATCTTGCTTGGAATCGGTCGCCTTGAGGCCGAACGTGACAACAACCGGCAGGCCATCGACTGGGCCGAACAAGCGATCGACCTGCTCAGGCATTTGCCGACGGCTACGAAGGGGGATCTCGCCGGTGCCCTCGCCGATCGCGGGTCGTATGTCTTTCGCAACGGCCAAATCGCCGAAGCCGAGCAGCCATTGCGCGAGGCAATCGCGCTGCTCGATCCACAAGAGCCCGACAGCGAGGCCAACTTGCTCAACGTGCGCGAAGACCTCGGCATGGTACTGACGTCGCTGGGTCGGTTCGACGAAGCGCGCGCATTGCTCGGCGCCAACGTGGCAGCGACCAGGCAACTGTTTGGCGATGAGCATCCACAACTCGCGAACGCGTTGCATCAACTCGGCGCGGTCATGCGCCAGAGTGGAGACGTGAAGTCGGCGATCCCGGTTTTCCGGGAAGCGCTCGCAATCTACGAGCGAAAGTACGGGCCCGAGCATAGTTTTACCGCGACCGCGCTTACCAGCCTGGGACAGTCGCTGAGCGCGGACGGGAAACACCAACAGGCCATCGATGCGCTCGTGCGTGCGCATGGGATCTATCTGAAGACGCTTGGTCCGACACATACACACACGGTGACGGCCGCCATTGCGCTGGCGGACGCGCGGCTGGCCGCAGGCGATCTCGCCGACGCCGAGCGTGGTTTTCGCGCTGCGCTCGAAGCATTCCGAAATATCGGCGATGGCAGGCACATCTACGCGGAAGCGGCACGCCTCGGCCTCGGCCACGCGCTCGCCGCGGAACACCGGTACGACGAAGCCGACGCGCCGCTGCGTCAGGCCAGAGCGCGTTTCATCACCGCGTTCGGTGCGGACGATCGGCGCGCGATCGAAGCCTCGACGACGCTGGTGCATTGCCTGCTCCAAAGCGGGCGACGCGAGGACGCCCGCGCAATATTCGAGGAAAGCGAGCGCGCGTTGGCGGCATCGCATCACGATGTCAAGCGTCAGCTCGCGCGGGTCGAATCAGTGCGGCACGAATTCGACGGAGGTTAGCAGGCGCTGAAAAATCCTTTTCAGCACCCGGTTGGTGGCGAAATGCCGGACACGTCTTACCCGGTTCCGGACAGCTCGCGATGCAGCCACGCGCGCGCGAATGTCCAGTCGCGGCGCACGGTACGCTCCGACACGCCGAGCGCGCGTGCGGTTTCGGCGTCGTCGTAGCCGCCGAAGTAGCGGCATTCGACGACCTGTGCGAGCCGCAATGAATCGCGCGCGAGCCTGGCCAGCGCGTCGTTCAGCGCGAGCAGGGCCGGATCATCCTCGATCGCAACGTCGAGCGTGTCGCTGAGCGTCAGGGCCGCTGTACCGCCACCGCGTTTGTCGGCTTGTCGCGCCAGGGCATGGCTGATCAGCGCGTGGCGCATCGCCAATGCCGCCGCGCGCAGGAAATGCGCATCGGTGTTCCAGCTTTGCGAGCCGCGCAGCTTGAGATACGCCTCGTTGACCAGGGCGGTGGTCTGCAATGTCGCACCGGCCCCGGCGCGTGCGCGCTCCCGATGCGCGAGTCGCTTGAGGTCGTCGTAGAACAGCGGCGTCAACCGGTCGGCCAGCGCGCGGACGTCCAGAGGCAGCTCCTGCTCCCATGCGGCGGCAGGATGGATCGGAAATCCCTGGCCCGTCTCGCTCATGGCCGGATCATACCGATCCGTCGACGCGCCGGGGTTGGTACGCCATGTCGACGCCGCGAGAACCTCGATTCGGACGTTGCGCCCTCATTCACCTCGGAAATCAGGGCCTGACGCTGTGGGCCGACGGCCATCGTCGGCGGCTGGCGGTTGGGGCCCACAGTTGCGACGCAGGAAAGCAGGGTGTCATCGCATGGCCGGATTTCGCGCCGTTTCCTGTTTCTGGAATCAAGCCGCCCTGATTCCCGACCAGGAGCAACGAAATGATTCGGCTTTGCAGGAGGCCGCTGATGCCCTCATTCGCGCTCATCGGCGCTTTCGCCGGTTCCGTCAGCGCGCAACCGGGCGGCGGGCCTTATGGCATCGATCGCAGTGTTGTCGCGAGTGGTGGCGGCTTGCTCGCCGGCGGCACGTTCGTGTTGCGCGGCACGGTCGGTCAGAGCGCGAGCACGATCTTGTCCGGGTCGGACTACCGGTTTTACGGCGGGTTCTGGGAGCCGATGGAAAGCGAAGTTCCGACCGACGGCATCTTCGCCAATGGTTTCGACAATTGAGGGATGCCTCATGCGCGCTTTGACTTGTCTGTTCTTGTTCACGTGGTTCGCCCAGCCCGCACTCGCCGACCCGGTCGGCCCGGCGTTTACTTACCAGGGGCAGTTGACCGACAGCGGATCTCCGGCCAGCGGACCGTACGATTTCGAGTTCGCATTGTACTCGAGCGCAATCGGTGGCGACGCGGTCGACACGATCAGCGTCGATGATCTCGCGGTGACGGGCGGTCTCGTGACCGCATCGCTCGATTTCACCGATGCGCCGTACGACGGCCGGGCGTTGTGGGTCGAAGTGCGCGTGCGCGCGGGCGAATCGGGCGGCGCCTACACGACGCTCTCGCCGCGCCAGGCGTTGAATGCAATGCCGTACGCGCTCTACGCGCTGTCCGGCAATCCGGGCCCGCAAGGTCCCGTCGGACCGCAGGGTCCGATCGGCCCGATGGGCTTGCAGGGTCCTGTTGGTCCTGTTGGTCCGGATGGTCCAACGGGGCCGACAGGACCGCAAGGTCCGGCCGGTGCCCAAGGTGCGCAAGGCCCACCCGGTTTCGTCATGTTGCCGTACAGCGGCACGATAGCAGCCACCAATCCCGGGTTGCTGGTGAGCAACACCGGCGCCGGTGATGGAATTCAGGGCACGACGAATTCGGATCATTCGGGGGTGGCAGGGGTAAACAATGGCACTGGCCAGGGCGTCTATGGATTTTCCGCGCACGGCAACGGAATTCTGGGTATTTCAAACGACAATGAGGCCGCAGGAGTCGAAGGTCTCGCCACCGGCAGCGGAACCGGAATCTCCGGCAAGGCGCAAGGGTTCGGCGTCGGCGTACAAGCCTACTCGGAAGGCGGATTCGGTCTGGTTGCCGTGAGCAATTCCCTGGACGGGATTTACGCCAGTTCCGGTAGCGGTAACGGTATCGGTGCATCAAGCAGCGGTAGCAGCGTTTACGCAGGCGTCTACGGCAGCAGCAGCAGCGCCGCAAGTGGCGTATATGGCCAGAGCAGCAACGGTGACGGGGTGCAAGGTCTGGCGTTTGCGAGTGGAAAGTCCGGAGTAACCGGGATCCACAGCAGCGGAACGAGCGGCAACGGCGTATACGGCCAGGGGTCGGGCACGGGCTTCGCCGTGTACGCGTTCGGCAACTTCGGCGCGTCGGGCAGCAAGAATTTCGTCGAGCCGCACCCGAGTGATGCGAGCAAGGAAATCCGCTACGCCTCGCTCGAAGGCCGCGAAGTCGGCACGTATTTCCGCGGCAGCGCGCATCTGATCCGCGGCGAGGCGACAATCGAGGTGCCGGAGGATTTCCGCATCGTGACCAGCGCCGATGGTCTAACCGTGGTCGCGACGCCGATCGGCGAACTCGCGACGGTCGCGTGCGTGTCCAAATCGCTCGATCGCATCGTGATGCGCGGGTCGGCCGATGTCGACTTCGACTACATCGTCAGCGGTGTGCGCAAGGCGTTCGCCGACTTCACTCCGATTCACGCGAACACGAGTTTCGTACCGTCGTCGGTGCATGCCGGCGCCGACTTCGTCGCGGTGCTGCCCGCCGAAAGCGTGCGCCGCCTGATCGCGAACGGCACGCTCGATGCGGACGGCAAGATCAACGCGCAGACCGCGCACCGGCTCGGCTGGGATCAACGATCGGGTTGGAATGACCCGCTGCCGGAATCGCCGAGGCCGCAACCCCCGCATTGAAGCAATCGGTACCGGCAACGTACCCGGAGAACAGCCATGATCCGCTGGTGGATAACCATCTGTTGTGCAACTGCGCCATTTTCCTTACTGCCGGGCGCGGCATCGGCACAAACCGTCACGACGTTTTGTTCAGGTCTGAGCGCAGACGCGCAGCCGACCGGCATCGCGGCCAGCTCCGGCGGCAATCTGTGGTTCACGGAATTCAATGGCGGCGACCGCATCGGACGCATCACCCCGCAGGGAGTGATCACCGAATTCGACGACGGCATCACCGGCGGTGCGCAGCCCTATGCGATCGCCGCCGGCCCCGACGGCAACGTCTGGTTCACCGAGCGCAAGAACGACTACTCCATCAATCGGATCGGTCAGAGCACGCCGGAAGGCGTGATCACGGAATTCGGCGACGTCCCGGGCAACATGATCAGCGCATTCTCCGATCCTTTCGGCATCACCGCCGGCCCCGACGGTAACCTCTGGTTTACCGAGGCAAACGGCAATCAAGTGGGTCGGATTACCCCGACCGGAGCCATTACCGAGTTCAGCGCCGGGATCTGCGATCGCGCGAATTGCCCGCCCTTCGGCGCCACGCCTACGGGTATCACGGCTGGGCCGGATGGCAACTTGTGGTTTGCCGAATATTCCGCCAACCGGATCGGTCGGATCACGACCGCGGGCATGGTTACCGAGTTCAATGTCGGCATCAGCCCCGATGCCGCGCCGTTGGGCATCACCGCCGGTCCCGATGGCAACCTCTGGTTCACCGAAAGCGGGGGCAGCCGTATTGGCCGCATCACTCCCAGCGGCTTCGTTACCGAGTTCAGTACCAATCTCGTCGGCAGCGGGCTTTTGGGCATCACGGCCGGACCGGATGGCAATCTATGGTTCACCGAACAACTCAGCCACAGCATCGGCCGGATCACTCCGGACGGGGTGATTACCGAGTTCGGCGGGGTGCCGGTAGGGCCCATTCTCGACTACCTCACAACCGGTCCGGACGGCAATCTGTGGTATCCGCAAGGCACGGGCTGGATCGGGCGCATCATCGTCGACGGGATATTCGCAAATGGGCTGGACCCGGTTTGCGGTTAAGACTTCGGCCACGTCGCCATTGGGTCAATGTGCTTCGTCCCAGTTGGCGCCGCACCCGATATCGACAACCAACGGTACATTCAGTGTTGCTGCGGCGCTCATGTGTTCGCGAACGCCTGCGACGATTTCGTCGATGCGATCGTCGCGCACCTCGAACACCAGTTCGTCGTGTACCTGCATGAGCATGTGCATGTCATCGCGTGTGCCGAGCCAGCCATCGACCGCGATCATCGCGCGCTTGATGATGTCGGCGGCGGTACCCTGCATCGGCGCGTTGATCGCCGCCCGTTCCGCGCCGGCCCGGCGCGCATGGTTGGATGAACCGATATCGGTGAGATACAGGCGCCGGCCGAACAGGGTCTCCACGTAGCCGTCCCGACGCGCGCGTTCGCGGGTCTGATCCATGAACTCGTGCACGCCCGGATAGCGCGCGAAGTAGCGCGCCATGTAGTCCTGCGCGTCACCGCGCGCGACGCCGAGGG
>JBAVZT010000125.1:0-2686 GCA_049588955.1 Rhodanobacteraceae bacterium
CGCGAAAGCGACGCCGGCTTTTGTATTTGAAGCCGGGCTGAGGGCTGGAAGTAAAAGCAGGCTTTCGATCTCGCCATATCGCTTCCTCGCCACTTTCGCTTCTCGGCCTTCAGCTCCCGCATTCAGCTCCAGTCCCCAGCCCGCAGCCCTCAAGAAATGCCCCTGACCCAGCGCATCACCGAGGACATGAAAGCTGCGATGCGCGCCAGCAACAAGGATCGGCTCGGCGTGATCCGGCTGATCCAGGCCGCGATCAAGCAGCGCGAAGTGGATGAGCGCATCAGCCTCGATGATGCGCAGGTGCTCGTCGTGCTCGAGAAGATGCTCAAGCAACGTCGCGACTCGGTCGAGCAGTTCACCAACGCAGGGCGTACCGATCTGGCCGACAGGGAAACCTTCGAGATCGGCGTGATCGAAGGCTACATGCCGGCCCGGCTTTCCGATGCCGAACTCGACGCGATCGTCGCCCGGGCGATTGCGGAGAGTGGTGCCGGCGGCCCCAGGGACATGGGCAAGGTGATCGGTCTGGTCAAGCCGGACGTTGCCGGACGCGCCGACATGGGCAAGGTCTCGGCGCTGGTCAAGCAGAAGCTGGCGGACTGAAACCCGGGTCGATCTGCCGGCTACAATGGGTCTCCGTTTGCTGCCGGAGTTGCCCGATGACCAATCCCGCTCCGTTGCGCCGCTCGCGCACGAATCGCATGATCGGCGGTGTCGTCGGCGGTCTCGCCGAGCATTTCGGTTTCAGCCCGAACGGCCTGCGCGTCATCTACGTGCTGGTGTCGATTCTTTCGGCGGCGTTTCCGGGCATCCTGGTCTATCTGATCCTGTGGTTGCTGATTCCCGCGGAAGGCTAGCGGGACGCCATCGGCGTTGCAGGCACTCCGCCGGTCCGTCCACAGACCTTCCCTGAACCTGCCGCAGTGGCATCGTCGCGTGGCATCCTAGCCGCATGGCCGGCCGCATTCCCGATTCCTTCATCGACGATCTGCTTGCGCGCGTCGATATCGTCGATGTGGTGCAGGAGCGCGTGCCGCTGAAGAAATCCGGGCGCGATTTCTCGGCGCGCTGTCCGTTCCACGACGAGCGCTCGCCCTCGTTCACGGTCAGCCCGACCAAGCAGTTCTACCACTGCTTCGGTTGTGGCGCACACGGCAGCGCAATCAAGTTCCTGATGGAATACGACCGCCTCGAATTTCCCGATGCGGTCGAGGAACTGGCTGCGCGTGTCGGCGTCAAGGTGCCGCATGAAGGCGGCGGGCGCCAGGTGCCGCGCGAGGACGCGACGGATCTGTATGCATTGCTCGATTCGGCGACGACTTTCTACCGGCGCGAACTCGAGACCAGCAAGCAAGCCGGTGCCTATCTTGCCGGACGCGGTCTTGATGAGGCGACACTCGCGCGTTTCAACGTCGGCTATGCGCCGGATCGATGGGATGCATTGAAGAACGCGCTCGGCACCAGTCCCCAGCGCATCGCGCTGCTCGAAAAAGCCGGCATGCTGACCAGCGGCGATCGGGGTTCCAGATACGATCGTTTTCGCAATCGCGTGATGTTTCCGATACATGACCGGCGCGGCCGCACGATCGCATTCGGTGGAAGGATTATGCCTTCGGGCGAAGGCAATGACGGCCCGAAATATCTCAACTCGCCGGAGACGCCGTTGTTTCACAAGGGCCGTGAGCTGTTCGGGCTGGCCGAGGTGCGCGCGACGCACGCGAAGATTCCGCGACTGATCGTCGTGGAGGGGTACATGGATGCAATCGCATTGCACCAGTTCGGCGCGACCCAGGCGGTCGCGACGCTCGGAACGGCGACCACGCGCGATCACGCCGAGATCCTGTTCCGCCAGTGTGCCGATGTGTATTTCTGTTTCGACGGCGATCGCGCCGGCCGCCAGGCCGCGTGGCGCGCGGTCGAATCGGTGCTGCCGCGCATGCGCGACGGACGCCAGGCATATTTCGTGTTTCTGCCCGAGGGCGAGGATCCCGACAGCGTCATTCGCAAGGAGGAGCTGGACGGGTTCGAGCAGCGGCTCGCCGACGCCATGCCGCTCAGCACTTTTTTCTTCGCCGAGATCGGCAAGGATGTGAACCTCGCGAGTCTCGACGGTCGGGCGCGACTGGCCGAACGCGCGCGTCCGCTGCTCGCAGAAGTGCCGGACGGTGCGTTTCGCGATCTGATGCTCGCCGAACTCGACCGGCGCAGCGGCATGTCGGTCCAACTTGCGCGGCCGCCCGGCGGCACGGCGCGTACCCATGGTTCCACGCCACGCCGCTCGCTGGTGCGCACGGCTGTCGCGCTGCTGGTACAGAACCCGGGCCTGGCCGTGGCCTTGCAGCCTCCGTGGCGATTCGCCGCACTGCGTCAGGCCGGCGTGCCGTTGCTGATCGAACTGATCGAGTTCTGCCGCGCTCGCCCGGACATCAGCACCGCCGGGCTTATCGAACGCTACGCCGATCGCGAGGAAGCCAGCGCGTTTGCAAAACTCGCGGTCATTGAGTTTCCGGGGGGCGAAGACGAGGCGCGCATGGAATTCGTCGATGCGATCGCGCAGCTCGATCGCCAGTCGGTACAGCAGCGCCTCGACGATTTGTTGAAGCAGAAGACCGAATCTTCGCTGGACAATGAGGAAACCGCCGAGCTTCGCGAGCTTCTTGCCAGCAAGGGCCGTGCGCCCCGCGGA
>JBAVZT010000126.1:0-15603 GCA_049588955.1 Rhodanobacteraceae bacterium
GTGCCATCGAAACGCACCCGGAATTCGTAGGCGTCGATCTGTTCGAGGGAAACCTTGATGACCTGTTCATCATTCATTTCTATGCTCCTGTCGACTGCTCTGCGCGGTTGCCGCGGGCAAGCCATGCGTAATAAAGCAGCGGAATGACCAGCAGGGTCAGGACCGTGGAAACCAGCACGCCGAACACCAGCGACACCGCCAGACCCTGGAAGATCGGATCGGTGAGGATGAAGAATGCGCCGAGCATGGCGGCGAGTGCGGTCAGGATGATCGGTTTGGCGCGCACTGCGCCCGACTCGATCACGGCCTGTTCCAGGGTCAGACCCGAGGCCAGCGCATGGTTGATGAAATCCACCAGCAGGATCGAATTGCGCACGATGATGCCGGCCAGCGCGATCATGCCGATCATCGAGGTAGCGGTGAACTGTGCACCCAGCAACCAGTGCCCGGGCATCACGCCGATTACGGTCAACGGGATCGGCGCCATGATGATCAATGGCACCAGGTAGCTTCTGGACTGGCCGACCACCAGCAGGTAGATCAGCAGCAGGCCCGCCGAATAGGCAATGCCCATGTCGCGGAAGGTCTCGTAGGTAATCTCCCATTCGCCGCTCCAGCGAATTGAGAACCCGGTGTCGCTGGCTGGCGACCCGGTAAAGAACTGCGAGACGTGATGTCCATCGACACGCGTGTCGGCGATCTTGCTGACCAACCGGAACATCCCGTACACCGGGCTGTCCTCGCTGCCGGTGTTGTCGCCGGTGACGAAGGTATAGGGCAGCAGATCCTTGTGATAGACCGCGTCGGCCCAAGGCTCCTCGACGACCTTGACCACTTCGGATAGCGGCACCAGCTGGCCGGAACGGGAACGCACGCGCAGGGTCAGGATCGAGTCCATCGATCCCAACGCCGCCTGCGGCAGCCGCAGCATGACCGGTACCGCGTATTTGCTGTTTTCGTCGCCCAGATAACTTGCCGGAGCACCGCCAACGCCCGCACGCAGGGTGGCGGCGATCTGCGCCTGGTCCACGCCGAGTGCCGCCGCGCGCGCGCGATCGATCACCACGAGGTTGCGCGTGGCGCGCGGGTTCTCGACGCCGAGATTGACATCGACAATCCCCGGGGTGCTGTCGAACATTCTCTCCAGTGACAGCGCCATTTCACGCTGATCCTTGTAGTCCGGTCCGTAGATCTCGGCCACGATCGGCGCCATCACCGGCGGGCCGGGCGGTACTTCGGCCACCACCAGATGTGCGTGGAAGCGTTGTGCCACCGCGGCCAGCGCCGGACGCACGGCCATCGCGATCTGATGGCTTTGCCGCCTGCGCTCGTCCTTGTCGAACAGATTGACTTGGATATCGCCTTGATAGGGCTGGTTGCGCAGGTAGTACTGGCGCACCAGACCGTTGAAATTCATCGGCGCCGAAGTTCCGGCGTAGAGCTGGTAATCCTTGACTTCGGGCACGTCGTTCAGCACCGCACCCAGGTCCACGAGGACGCGCTGGGTCTGCTCCAGGGTCGAGCCCTCGGGCATGTTCAGCACCACCTGGAACTCGGATTTGTTGTCGAATGGCAGCATCTTCAGGATCACCGCCTTGACTCCGACCAGGCCCGCGGCCATCAGCACCAGCAGGCCCATGCCGAAAAACAGGAGCCGCCGTTTCTTTGCGGCCTTTCGACTGCTCAGAAACGGCGTCATCACGCGGGTGAACAGACGCCGTAGAAAGCCGTCGATACGCGACTCCTCCAGCACCCTTTCATGGGATACCTCGCCCACCGGCTGGTGGAGGTGACGGCGCAGCAGGCGATAGGCCAGCCACGGTGAAACGATGAACGCCACCGCCAACGAGATCAGCATGCCGGCCGAGGCGTTGATCGGAATCGGTCGCATGTACGGTCCCATCAGTCCGCCGACAAAGGCCATCGGCAGCAATGCCGCGATTACCGTGAAGGTGGCAAGGATGGTCGGCCCGCCCACTTCGTCCACCGCCGCCGGAATCGCTTCGAGCAGTCGCCTGTCGCCACGTGCCATGTGGCGGTGGATGTTCTCGACCACCACGATCGCATCATCCACCAGGATGCCGATGGAGAAGATCAGCGCAAACAGCGAAACCCGGTTGATGGTGAACCCGATCGCCCACGACGCAAACAACGTGATCGCCAAGGTTGCCACCACTGCGGTGCCGACCACGATGGCCTCGCGCCAGCCCAGTGCGAACAGGACCAGCAGCACGACGGCGAGCGCTGCCAAGGCAAGGTGCAACAGCAGTTCGTCGGCCTTCTGGTTCGCCGTGTGGCCATAATCGCGGGTTACGGTGACATGCACGCCGGCCGGAATATCGATGTTGCGCAACTCGTTCAGCCGGGTGCGTACCATGCCGGCGATGGTGTGGGCATTGGTGCCGGCCTTCTTGGCAATCGCCAGCGTCAGTGCTGGCGCCAATCCGCCGACCGGCCCGACGCGACCCGGCGGGATGCCGAACCAGACCGTGCGTGTCGCATAATCGCTGCCCGAAACCACCGTGGCGACATCCGACAGATACACCGGCCGGCCACCAGTGAAACCGACCACCAGCTGCGATACATCCTCCGCATTCATCATCAGGGTGCCGACCTTGATCGGGCGGTCGCGGTTACCGCCAATTTCGCTACCCACGTCGGCAGCGACATTGGCCGATTTCAGCGCCTGCTCGAGATCCGCAACACTCAGATGGTAACTGGCCAATTCGCCCGGATGGAGCTCGACCATCACGGCCCGGTCCGGCGCGCCGATGGTGTAGACGTCGCGCGTGCCCGGAATGCGTTTCAGATCGGTCTCCAGCGTGTGTGCCGCCTTGGCCAGTTGCGGAGCTCCGATTTCGGACCGGTCTGACCAAAGAGTGACGGCCATCATCGGCACATCATCGATGCCATAAGGCTTCACCAACGGCTGGCCGAGGCCCAGCCCGGTCGGCGCCCAGTCGGCATTGGAATAAATCTTGTTGTACAGACGCACCAGCGCCTGCTGGCGTGGCACTCCCACCTGGAATTCCGCCGTGATCACCGCCATGCCCGGTCGACTCACCGAATAGACATGCTTGATACCTCGGATCTCGGACAGTTTTTGTTCGAGTGGAAAGCTGACCAGGTTTTCGACCCTGCGTACACTGGCGCCCGGAAACGGCACCAGCACATTGGCCATCGTCACCTCGATCTGCGGATCCTCTTCCTTGGGCGTGATGATCGCGGCCGCAACGCCGAGCAGCACCCCGGTGATTGCCAGCAACGGCGTGATCTGCGAGCTCAGGAATGCGCGCGCAATGCGCCCGGAAATGCCCAGCCTGTGAGGGTCATCCATGGGAGGATGCGCCCGCGGCGCGCTGCGCTACGACATGCTTCATCGCGGCGACGGGATCGCTGGCAATGCGCTCGCCATCATCCAGTCCGGACAGGACTTCTACCCGATTGCCGCGGTGATAGCCGGTACGTACCTGACGCAGCGTCACACCCTGCTTGCCTATCACGTAGACGGCAACAATCTCGCCTCGCTGCACCAGCGCCGAGGCCGGCACCATCTGCCGCTTTGCCTCGCCGGTCGCGAAGGCCACCTTGACCGTCATGCCAGGATACAAGCCGTGGTCGCCACTTGGCAGTTGCAGCCGCACATTGAAAGTGTGTGTGGCCGGATCGGCATACGGGAATACGTTGACGCTGCTGGCGGCAATGCGAGGCACGCCGTCGTCGCCGGGCAATACATCGGCCGCATGAAAACGGCGGATGGCAGCAACTGCACTCTGCGGTACCTGCACGTTGACCCGCAGATCGTCCAGCGATTGCATCGCGATCAACGGCTGCGGGGACGGTGGGCCGGCCTGCACCGCCTCGCCGACCTGCACATAGCGGCGCGTGATGATGCCCGCGTAGGGTGCGCGCAGCACCGTGTAGTCGAGCGCCTGCTCAATTTGCCTCAACTGGGCACGGGCCGAGTCCAGCGCCGCCCTGGCCGCATCGCGGCGTGCACGCTGCTGGTCCATCTGCTCCTTTGAAACGTAGCCCTTCGCAAAGATCGTCGCATAGCGTTGGTACGAGGCTTCCGCATCGCTGTAGGTCGCCAGCGTCGAGACAATCTGCGCCTGCGCGGAATTGCGTGCCGATTTCTGCTCGACATCGCTGAATCGAACCAGTGCATCGCCCTTGGCGACGACGTCATTGACATCATGCGGCAACTCCAGCACCCGCGCATTGGTCTGAGCCGTGATGGTGACCTGGTGCACGGCCTCGACTACGCCGTCCCAAGCCTGTTCGCGCCGCGTCGTCTCGGAGCGCACGGTCAGCGCGACCAGTGGCGGCACTCGAGCCTTGGTACCTTCGGACGTCGGCTTGCCGTCGCATGAGGCAAGTGTCCCGAACGCGACAAGGGCGGCGAGCAGACCGGCGATGCGCGCGATCACGCGGCCTCGTCGATCATGCAAATCGTTTCTCCCTCGACTTCACGCGCAATCGCCGCCAGCGTCGCATCCTGCGAGAGAATGCGCAGCATCGGCACCGGCTTGATCATGCCGATCCGTGTTCCACCGTTCTCGGTGTACACCGAGATACGGCAGGGCAGCGCCATGTTCATGCGCATGTCGGTGGCCAGCACATCGGCCGCCTGTCGCGGGCTGCACACCTCGAATACCTTGCATTCCTCCGCGAACGCCAAACCCTTGCTGCGCAAGGTGGCGCCGAGATCGTGCACGTGGAGCACGCCGAAGTGGTGGCGCTTGACCGCGGCGTCGAGATCGTTGGCAGCCTGTTCGAAGGATTTTCGTGACTCGACAATGTAGAACATGTTCGCCTCATTCAAATGACACGGGACTCAGCGTGGAAACGCGCAACCCGGCTGCATGCCCAGTTTTCGCAGCAGTATCGCGAGCGGGCAGAACCCAGTGAACGCGGACTGCAATAGATTCAGCCCGACAAGAGCCGTCACCCATAGCCAGCCTGTCGCAACGAAATACCCGAGGCAGAGGCTGATCAAAACGACAGCGCCGGCAAATGCCAATACCACACGTTCGATGGTCATGTTGTTCTCCAGTAAAAAATCAGCAGCACTGACGTCACCCATGCATCGCGCTCAACAGCCAACCACTGCCCTTGGTTGTGCCTTTTCAGCAAGCGCTTATCGACTTCGTTCTGCATGGAGGGACGCGATCTTGTGATGTTCAGCTGTTCAGGCCGCATCCTTGTCCGGCTTCAGGCGGTCGATGCCGAAAGCCCGGAGGATGTATTTTTCGTAACCCGGGTCGGCGTGGCCCTTGCGCATCTTGCGCAGGAAATATTTTTCGTAGGCGACCTTGGCCAAGTGCACCCACTTGCCGGTGACCGACTTGGTCACGTTGCGCGGCGGGATTTGCGGCAGCGCGATGAATGCGAAACCGCGGTCGCCCATGTCGGCCAGACACATGGCGTTCCAGGTGGCACGCGCCCTGACTGGTTGGCCTGCGATGTCGTCGCGAATGTTTTGTGCAACCGCGGTGACCATGGATTCAATCATCAGCCCGGTCTTGGGTGCGCCGGTCGGCACCGGGGTGGCTTCAACCGGCGGGATGGCCACGCACACCCCGGCCGCGAAGATGTTGGGATACTTCGGGTTGCGCTGGTGTTCGTCGATCAGCACAAAGCCGCCGGCGTTGACCAGACCGTCAATACCCTGCACCGCATCGACGCCAGCGAACGAGGGCAGAAGCATGGAATAGGCAAACGGCAGCGTGTGCTTTTGCTGCACGTCGCCGCGTTCGTCGAGTTGCTCGACATGCATCGTGCCTTGCTCGACCGAGGTCACCCGTGCGTTGGTAATCCACTTTATGTGGCGCTGGCGCAGCTCAGACTCCAGCAGACCCTTGGAATCGCCGATGCCGCCCAAGCCCATATGGCCGATGTACGGTTCGGAGGTGACATAGGTCATAGGCACCTGATCGCGCAGCTTGCGCCTGCGCAGATCGGTGTCCATGATCATCGCGAACTCGTACGCCGGACCGAAACAACTGGCACCCTGCGCCGCGCCGACCACTACCGGACCCGGCTTTTTCAGGAACTCCTGATAGGCCAGCCAGGCCGTGTGTGCGTGCGGCCCCGTGCACACCGACTGCGCAAAACCATCCGGCCCGGTACCCGGTACGCGCTCGAACGCCAGGCGGGGTCCGGTGGCGATCACGAGGTAGTCGTAGTCAAGCATGCGGCCGTCGCTGAGCTTGATCCGGTTGTCCGGGGGCAGCACCTTGTCCGCCGGCGTGTCGATGAATTGGATGTTGCGGCGCGCCAGTGGCTGCGCGACCTCAACCCGGATATCGCTTTGCCCGCGCCAACCCACCGCGACCCAGGGGTTGGACGGGGTGAAGTTGAAAAGCGGACCCTCTCCCACCACGGTGATCGCGGGTCCGTCGCCGACGGTTTCGCGAATTTCGTAGGCCGCACTCATGCCACCCAACCCTGCGCCCAAAACGACGATCTTCACCATGGCGGAACCTCCAAACGGGATTTTCAGGATGCCTCAAGCGGCGACGTCCTCCTTGACACACGTCAACTATGCGATAATAAGTGTAGTCTAAATTAGGATATACTAATTTAGTGAATGTTGTAAAGGTGGGCTCGGTGAGCACGCGCAGCCTCGCAACTCGGGATGAACCAAGACGATGCGGACGCCAACCGGCACAGATTTGAGTTCAATGCACGAGCGTGCTGTGGAAGCGTCGCGGTTGCTCAGGGCGTTGGCCAACCCGCAACGTCTGCGCGTGCTGTGCCTGTTGGCGGGTGGGGAGATGTCGGTGGGCCGGATAAACGAGAGCATGCCGGAACTCAGCCAATCGGCATTGTCCCAGCATCTGGCCAGATTGCGCGATGAAGGCATGGTACGCACTCGGCGCGAATCGCAAACGGTCTGGTATGCATTGCGCGAAGGCCCTGCTCAGGCCGTCATTGCGACGCTTTATGCTGTGTACTGCGCTCCTGGCGGCAAGGCGGTGCGGCGCGCGGCGAAACCCGCCAAGCGCAAGCGCAGCGCCGGATGATCGTTTGCGGCAACGGGATGCGAAGGTTGCATCCGCTTGGAGGTCAGTCGAGCCGTTTGCGGAAACGCAGGATTGCGGCCGCCATCATCACCAGCGTGAACGCCACCAGCGCCAGTACCTCGGTCCACAGCTCCCACAGACCGGCGCCACGCAACATGATGCCGCGGATCAATCGCAGGAAGTGCGTCAGTGGCAATATCTCGGAGATCCACTGCATGATCTTCGGCATTCCGGCGAACGGAAACATGAAGCCTGACAGCAGGATCGAAGGCAGAAACACGAAAAACGTCATCTGCATGGCCTGAAACTGCGATTGTGCGCGCGTGGAAATCAGCAGACCCATCGTCAGATTGGCAAGGATCAGCAGACCCGAGGCGAGGTAGACGTCGAGCACACTGCCCAGTATCGGTACCTGGAAGAGCCACACGCCAATCGCCAGGATCACGCTGGTCTGCACCAGGCCGATCACGATATAGGGCAGAATCTTGCCGACCATCAGCTCGGTGCTGGTCAACGGCGTGGCGATCAGCAGTTCCATGTTGCCGCGTTCGCGTTCGCGCACGATCGCGATGCCGGTGAACAACACCATGGTCATCGTCAGCAGGACGCCGATCAAACCGGGCACGATGTTGACGGCGGAGCGCCGCTGCGGGTTGTAGAAACTGACCACGCTGATCCGGCCTTGCGCCGGCGTGCTTCGCGCAGGGGAGCGCATATCCGGTAAGGCGCTGTCGAGCGGCACCCGTGCGAGTTGGGCGGCGGCACCTTGCACCGTGGTGTCGCTGCCGTCGACGAGCACCTGCGCCACGGTGCGACCGTCGATGCGGCGCCGCTCAAAATCCGGCGGGATGGCAATACCGATGCTTATCTTGCCCAAGCGGAGCATCTGCATCAGTTGCCGCGGCGTTTGCGCTGTTGCAACCGGCGCCACAACGCCGGTCGCGAGCATGTCCATGACCAGCGCGCGCGAACCGGCAGTGCCGGCCTGATCCGCGATACCGGTTTCGAGTCCGCGCAAATTCAGGTTGATGGCGTAACCGAACAGCACCAACTGGATTACCGGGATGCCGACGATCATTGCCAGCGTGATGCGGTCTCGCCGCAACTGCCGCAATTCCTTGATGACGATGGCCCACAGGCGACGCGTGTTCATGCCGCGCGCGCCCCTCTCTGATCCGGGTTGTGCGTGACCGCGACGAACACGTCCTCCAGATTCGGTTGCGTCTGGGTGATCGTCGCCTTCTGCGCAGCCTGGGCGAGCGCCGATTCGATGCGCAGCGGCACATCGGCTGTGGCGCCCCTTGCCAGCCTGTTTTCGTCCGCGGTCAGTACACGCAGGGTATTGCCGATCTGGGCGACGCTGAGGACGCCGTCGACGCCGAGCACCACAGCCTGTGCGCGTCGTGGACTGGAGGTTTCGATGACCAGGGTGCGCCCTTGCAGCTGTCCGGTCAGCTCACTCGGGGTACCGTCGGCAACCAGCGCACCGTGGTCGAGAATCGCCAGCCGATGACAGCGCTCGGCCTCATCCATCAGGTGCGTGGAGACCAGCAGTGTAGTGCCTGTGTCGGAGAGTTCGAAGAGTCTTTCCCAGAAGTTGCGGCGTGATTCGGGATCGACCGAGCTGGTCGGCTCGTCGAGGAACAGAAGTTCGGGTTTGTGGATGACTGCGCAGGCCAGCGCGAGGTGCTGTTTCGGGCCGCCGCTCATGGTGCCGGCGAGCTGAGTCGCGCTGCCGGCGAGATGATAGTGTTCGATCAAGTCATCTATCCGGCTCCGTACCTGTGCTTTGGGTATCCCCTGTACTGCTGCGAGAAACCCCAGGTTCTCGCGCACGGTGAGGTCCTCGAACAGCGAGAATTTCTGCGTCATGTAACCAATACGAGAACGCAATGCCTCCGCCTCTGCGGGAACATGCAGGCCGAGGACTTCGATCTCGCCATCGCTAGGCGTCAGAAGCCCGCACAGCATGCGGATCGTGGTCGACTTCCCTGAGCCGTTCGGGCCGAGAAAGCCATAGACCTGGCGTGCCGGGACTTCCAGATCGACGTGATCGACCGCGACCAGATCTCCGAAGCGTCTGGTCAGGCCGTGCGCGCGAACCGCGATGCCGCTGCCACTCTCGTCCACTATCGCCTTCCGGCAGATTCGACCCGCACCGGCAATCCGGCGGGCAGGTCCGCCGCGTCTGCGCCCAGCGAAACTTCGGCGATGTAGCTTAATCGCGTTGCGTCTTCGCCGATCAACGCATAGTAGGGTGTGAATACCGGTTCGCTGCGGATCATGCGCACCCTGCCGGCATACGGTTTGTCACGTCCGTCCACGAAAACGTGAACGACATCGCCGAAATGTACGCTGGCGCGTTGCCGCTCCGGCACGTAGATGCGCGCGTAGGGCGCGTCGCCAACCAGCAGGATCGCCAATGGCGCACCTACCGGCGCCTGATCGCCCACCTTGTATGGAATATTGTCGACCCGTCCCGCGCGCGGCGCGACGACGCTCAATTTGCCCAGCAAGGTCCGCTTTGCCTTCGCCTGCGCGAGTGCCGCAGCAAGTGCTGCCTCGCCTTCGGCAATATCCTCGGGACGATTTCCATTGAGAAGTTCATCGAGTGCAGCGTGTGCCGCGTCGACCTGTCCCTTGGCATTGCTGGCTGCTGCGCGGGCATTGTCGAGTTCGGTCGCGGAAATCTCTTCATTGATCTTTAGCGAACGCAGGCGAGCATAGTACTTGTGCGCTGCAGTCGCCTGAGCTTCGGCAGATGCCAAATTCGCGCGTGCCTTTGCGATATCCTCCTTGCGTGCTCCCACCTTGAGTTTGGTCAGAGCCTCGTCTTGTTGCTGTGCCTGTGCTTCGGCGGCGGCGAGATCGGCCCTGGTTTGAGTCTCGTCCAATTGCAGCAGCAGCTGCCCGGCCTTGACCCGTTGACCTTCGCGCACATGGACCGAAACGATGCGTTCGGCCACGGGAGCGGGCAACGTGATGCGATCGTATTCGAGGGTGCCGAGCACTTGCTGCCGGGTTGCACTGCAACCCGACAGACAGAAGGCGCCGAACAAGATCGTGGTTGGCAACCGGCAAACAATGCGTGCGATGATCACTGCCATTTCCCGGTTTTCCACGGAAGCAATGCGTTGACAAGGGAATTCGGCTTGCGCCTTCAACCCGCCTTCATTCAGCCGTAGTGCCGCCGTCTGGCGCCGATTCCGGAAAATGGCGCGTGCCTACGCGCCGTCGCCACGATCGTGCTTCCTGGAGCCGCCTTGTTTTTCATTTGTGGCCCCCGCGCGCTGTTTCGACGGACTTCGGTGACTCGCCCGCGTCAGATTCAATGCCGTATTGATCAGCGCGATATGCGAGAGGGCCTGCGGAAAGTTGCCTAGCATACGCCTGGACTTCGGGTCGTATTCCTCGGCGAGCAGCCCGACATCGTTGCGCAGCGACAGCAGGTGCTCGAACAGCCGTCGCGCATCGTCCATGCGGTTCTGCAAGACGTAATTGTCGGCCAGCCAGAAGCTGCACGCGAGAAACGCGCCTTCGCCGGGCGGCAGACCGTCGATACCGTGATGCGTTTCGTAGCGCTTGAGAAGTCCGTCAACCAGCAGACTTTTTTCGATCGCCTCCACGGTGCCGATGATGCGCGGATCGTCCGCCGGCAGGAAGCCGACGATCGGCAGGAGCAGCAGACCCGCATCAAGGTTCCGATTGCCGTAGGCCTGCACAAAGCTGTTCAATCGCTCGTCGAATCCCTTTTCGCACACTTCGGCGTGGATGCGCGCGGCAGTCTCGCGCCAGTGCTCGCGATCGGTCGGGTCGACATCCTCGCTGTCGTCCTCGGCCGCGCGCTGGAACGCGACCCAGGCCATGACCTTGGAATGCACGAAGTGCTGCGGGTCGCCGCGGATTTCCCAGATGCCCTGATCCGGCTTGTGCCAGATTTCTTCGAGATTTTCCAGCAATCCGCGCCGCATTGCGCGCGCTTCGGTGTGCGCGCCGCTCAGTCCGCCGCGACGCGCCTGCGCCATCGCATCGGCGAGTTCGCCGTAGACATCGAGTTGCATCTGGCCGGATGCGCCATTGCCGATGCGCACCGGCTTCGAATCCTCGTAGCCGTCCAGCCACGGCAGCTCGAGTTCGGTCAGCAGTCGTTCGCCGGCGACGCCGTACATGATCTGCAACTGCTTCGGATGCCCTGCCATCGCGCGCACAATCCACAGACTCCATGCATCGGCCTCGTCGTAGTAGCCTGCATTCATCATCGCGATCAGTGTGAATGCCGCGTCGCGTATCCAGCAGTAGCGGTAGTCCCAATTGCGAGAACCGCCGATCTTCTCGGGTAGCGACGTGGTTGCGGCGGCCACGATGCCGCTGGTCGGACGAAAGGTCAGGCCGCGCAACGTGACCAGCGAGCGCTTCATCGCATCGGTCCATTCGCCGGCGTCGGCGCATTTGGCTATCCACTCGGTTTGTTCGCGCGTGGTTTCCTCGAGCGCCTGCAGCGGATCGAACGCCTCGGGCGGCGGCAGATGCGAGCGACCATGCACCAGCGTGAACGCCACGGTGTCGCCGGCCGCGACTTCGAATTGACCGACCGAGCGCATGTCCTCGCCGCGCATCCGCACCGGCGTGCGCAACACCACGCGATAAGGCCCTGCGATCGCATGGAGTTCGCCCTGGTCTTCCTGTGTGACCCACGGAATGGTGCGTCCGTAGTCGAAACGAAGTACCAGTTCGCAGCACATCTTGACCTTGCCGCGACGCCCGACCACAAGCCGCGCGAGCTGACGCGGCCCGTCGTGCATTGGCATGAAATCGATCAGCGTCACCGCGCCTTCACTGGTCTCGAACTCGGTTTCGAGCACCATGGTGGTGTCACGGTAATGGCGCTTGACCTCGAACGCTCCGACCGGCGCGATACGCCAGCATCCGTTTTCCCCGCTGCCGAGCAACGCCGCGAAACATGCAGCTGAATCGAAGCGCGGCCAGCATAGCCAGTCGATTGAACCGTCGCGGCTGACCAGCGCGCAACTTCGACAGTCGCCGATCATTGCGTAGTCTTCGATGCGGCGGCTCATGGCTTCGCGCTGCCGGGTCGGGGCGGCGGAAAGTCAGGCACCGCTGGTGTGGCGTCCTGTACAATTATTGTCGTTATCCTGATCCCTGGCATGCAAAACAGGATAATGGATGCCGGCCGATCGTGCACGATGGGTGCGAGCGCTTCGACTTCGCTCGCTGCGTTCAGCGCAGACGGAGCGAGGCTACGATCAGATCATGAAAGGAACCGTCGTACTGTCGCACGGGCTCGATAGCGGGCCGCAGGCGACCAAGGTCAGCGCGCTCGCCGAAATTGCTGAGATGCTGGGCTGGACCAGCCTGCGGCCGGACTATCGCGGCATTGATGCCGAGCGCAACACCGATTCGATCGACGCGCGCATCGCGCATGCGCTCGCGCATGCGCCGGTCAAGGGCCGCGTCGTGTTTGCCGGCTCGAGCATGGGTGCGTTCGTATCGGGGTTCGCTTCGCTCGCGCGCCCATGTGAAGGTTTGTTTCTGCTGGCCTTGCCGATCGACATCAAGGGATATGCACGTCGCTTCGCGGCAGCGAATGCGCCGACGACGCTGGTACATGGCTGGAATGACGAACTGTGTCCGGTCGACGCGGTCATCGCGTTCGCGCAGGGGCGCCGCGATACGCTGCATCTGCTGCCCGATGATCACCGACTCGGAAATCACGTTGAATATTGCGCCCACGCGTTTCGCGAGTTTCTGCAAAGTCTGGAATGACGCCTCGCGCGCTGGGTGGCTCGCCATATGCTATCGGGCTGATCGTAGATCGTAGGATGGGTTGAGCGCAGCGATACCCATGCGGCTGGATTGGCTACGATGGGCATCGCTGCGCTCAACCCGTCCCCCTATACGCGCTGCCAGAGGAGCGCGCACGAATCGCAGTGAAAGCGGTCGGCGACTCATGCACCATTACTTTGCCACCTGCCCGAAAGGCATCGAATACCTGCTGCGCGATGAGCTCACCGCGCTCGGTGCCGGCGGCGCGCGCGAGGCACTGGCTGGCGTGCATTTCGAGGGCGATCTGGCGACCGGCTATCGCGCTTGTCTGTGGTCGCGCCTGGCCAGCCGCATTCTGCTGCGGCTGGCCGAATTCGCGGCGCCGGATGGCGACGCGCTGTATGCAGGGGTGCAGGCTATTGACTGGTCGGAACATCTTGCCGCGGATGGGAGTCTCGCGGTCGACGCGGTCGGCAGCACGGGGAAGCTTCGGCACACGCAATATGTCGCGCAACGCGTCAAGGATGCGATAGCCGATCAATTCCGCGGTCGCTGCGGGATGCGTCCCGACGTCGACCTGCAACGACCGTCCATACGGCTCAACCTCTTCCTGCGACGCGATCGCGCGAGCTTGTCGCTGGATTTCGCTGGAACGCCGTTGCATCGGCACGGCTGGCGGGTCGGGCAGGGCGACGCACCGCTCAAGGAAAACCTCGCTTGTGCGATATTGCTGCGTGGCGGATGGCCGGCGATATCCGGCGCGGGCGGCGCCCTCGTCGATCCGATGTGCGGCGCGGGTACCTTGCTGGTCGAAGGCGCCCTGATGGCGGCTGACAGCGCACCGGGCATCAACCGCGAGTATTTCGGCTTTTTCGGCTGGCGCGGGCACGACGCAGCGTTGTGGCAATCATTGCTCGACGAGGCCCACGCGCGTGCCGAAGCGGGCATGCGCTCGCTGGCAGCGGAATTTTTCGGATACGACGCGGACACGCGCGTGCTGGCCGAGGCCAGGCGCAACGTCGAGACGGCCGGCCTGGCACAAGTGATCCGGCTTGCGCCACAACCGATGGATCGCCTCGAGGCACCGGCCGGGCAGATCGGCGGTCTGGTTGTCTGCAATCCGCCCTACGGCGAGCGGCTCGGCGAACGCGCGCAACTGACGCCACTGTATCGCTCGCTGGGCGAGCGTCTTCGGGCGGGTTTCGCCGGCTGGCACGCGGCGATCATCACGGCCGACCGGGAACTCGCTCGCGACATCGGGTTGCATCCGCGCAAACGATACGTTCTGTACAACGGCGCCCTCGAATGCCATTTGCTGGTTTGCGACATAACCGATCGGCACTCCCGCCCGCGAGCCGAACCGGTGCGTTCGCCCGGCATCACGGCTGTGGCCAATCGCATCGGCAAGAACGCGCGTCGGCTTCGCAAGCGTCTGCAACGAGAGGCGATCGGCTGCTACCGCGTGTATGACGCGGACATGCCGGAATATTCCGCAGCGATAGACGTCTATACGGCGGTCGGTATCGAAAAGCGTATTGACGCAACTCGCGATTCCGGCACATCAACGCAGTCCGCATTCCCGCAGACGTGGCTGCATTTGCAGGAATATGCGGCCCCGCGCACCATTTCGGCCCACGACGCGCGAGTGCATTTGGGCGAACTGGTGCGAGCGACGAGCGAGGTCTTCGATGTGCCGCGCGCGCGTATTGCAGTAAAGACGCGGCGACGCAGCAGAGGGGGCGGCGGCCACGGACAGTTTGAGGATCGTGGCGAATTCCTGATCGTGGAAGAGGGCGGCCTGCGCCTGCGCGTCAATCTGTTCGACCACCTCGATACCGGTCTGTTTCTCGATCACCGTCCGACACGCGCGCGATTGCGCGCCCGCATGCGCGGCCTGCGCTTCCTCAATCTGTTTTGTTACACCGCGAGCGCGACCGTGCATGCCGCTGCCGGTGGCGCGATTGGCACGACCAGCGTCGATCTGTCGTTGACCTATCTCGACTGGGCCGAGCGTAATCTCGCACTCAACGGGTTTACCGGCCCCGCGCACCGGTTGATCCATGCCGACGCGTTGCAGTGGCTGGTTCACGATCATGGCGAGTACGACCTGATTTTTGTCGATCCGCCGACGTTCTCGAACTCAAAGCGCACGGAGGACTTCGACGTGCAACGCGACCATGTGGCGCTGCTGAGGCTGTGCGGCGACCGTCTGGCTGCGGGTGGAACGATAGTCTTTTCGGTCAACAGCCGTCGTTTCCGCATCGATCGTGACGCCTTGGCGGACTTCGTCGTCGAGGATGTGACGGCCGCCAGCATTCCGTTCGATTTCTCGCGCAATCCGCGCATTCATCAGTGCCACGAGTTGCAGTGGCGCGGGCCGACAATTTCTTAACGCATGCGTACAGAATTTCAGTCCCGATTCAGCAGCAGGGTTGCAGCATCATCGCTGTGAAATAGAGAGGGGCGCAGACATGACTATCCTGCAAAAAAACCATGTGCGTGCCGGATTGCTGGCCGTAGCGGCTGCGCTCGCGTTGGGCGCCGCCCCATTGGCGCTTGCCCGCCATCATGCCGGCTTCGGCATCAGCATCGGCGGGCCTGGATTCGGCATCGGCTATTCGAGTTGCAGCCATTGCCGCGGTGGCTATCTGAATGGATACGTCGCGCCGCTTTACGGGGGCTACTACGCGCCCCGGGTGTATGACCCTTATTATTACGACGAAGCGTACGCCTATCCGAGCTACAACTCGTACCCACCGTCGTACGGTGCCTTTTACTACGACCGGCCGGC
>JBAVZT010000127.1:0-9042 GCA_049588955.1 Rhodanobacteraceae bacterium
TCCTTGGACTCGCCGGTCTGTGGATTGCCGTCGAATGTGACCGTCAGATTGTGGCGCACCATGACGTGCTTGCCGAGCTTCACCGCCGTTTCCACCAGGTAATCGAAATCCGGATGCAATTCCGGCGCGCCGCCGGTGATATCGAGGCTGGCGATCTGCGGATGCTGCGCAAGCACCTTGAGCAGTTGCTCGATGCCGGCACGCGACATGGCTTCGGTGCGCGCGGGCGAGGCATCGACGTGGCAATGCCGGCAGGCCTGGTTGCACAACTTGGTGACGTTGACTTGCAGGGTCTCGATGCCGAGCGGCGGCAGAGCGACCTGGTGCGCCTCGAGTACGCGCTCGAAGTCGAACCGGTCGGTGGGGGTCACCACCTTCAATTGCGGTAATGCAGACATCGGTTTGCGCGTCCTTGTTTCTGCGCAGCTCAGCGCTGCTGAATGATGGTCCAGTCGTAATCGATGAACCCGACCGAATAATTGCCGGGTATCTGGGCATCCGCCGCACGGTACTGGTTGGCATACGCGATCAACGACGGCGCCTTGGAAAGAAAGTCATCGGTGTAGAACTTGAGGATTTCCGAGAAATGCACCGTCTTGCTTGCCGTATCGAGCCTGACGTTGCGCGGCTCGGCGAAGAACTTGCGGGCGAGCTGATCGAGCCGCTGATCCAGGCCATCCGAGACAAACGGTTGGCGCGGCAATCGCGGGCAGCTTTCCGACATGCAGTTGAGCGCGAAATGCACGCGCGGGTCGCCAAGCCTGCGGATCACATCCGTTTCATAGGACGTGAGCGTGTAGTCCCGGCCGCCGACCGTGATCGTATCGTGGCGGAAGAAGAGCTGGCGAGCGAAAAAGCCGAGCGCATGCGGTACGCCGGCGTCGAGCACCTTCCGCATCGCAATCGCGTTGTAGGAATTGAGGTAATAGGCGAGCTTGTCGTCACGCGTCGGGAACAGGTCCGGATGATTTTGCGGACCCACCTTGCCGACCCATGCGACGTAGCGATCGAGTTCGGTGTGATCGGCTTTGAGGCCCTTGAAATCAACGTAGCCTTCGTCATTGACGAATTTTCGGAGCACATCGCCCCAGAGCCGGGTTGCATCGCTGACCGAACCTGGCGACTTGACGTTGCCCTCATCCGCTGCTGCACGTGTCGCTGCGGGAGCGAATGCGGCGCACATCATGATGCCAAGTACCAACACGCTGGATGGAGTCTTGCGAATCATCGATCGTCCCTTGCAATGGTTGGCGCGGTGCCCGGCGTGGCCTTGATGCGCACATCTGTGTGGTCGGCCGGCACGGTCACCTGACTGGATCGCCGCGCGTCTACTGACCGAATCCGGCATCGGCTCGCGTGCAGCTGGTCGCAACACGGAACCGAGACTGCTCCGAACGCATACGCCGCCGCTACAATATCAACTTGTCGAGGTGTTTCATCATCTGCGTGCTGTGCACCAGCGTGATGCCGGCCTGCATCACGGCAGCAACGTGCACCGCCTCCATCATCTGCTCCGGATTGGCGCCGGCCTCAAGACACGCAGTGCTGTAGGCGTCGATGCAGTACGGACATTTCATCGCGTGCGAAACGGCCAGCGCGATCAGTGCTTTTTCGCGTTTGCTCAACGCGCCGTCGCTGCCGGTGACTTCGCCGTAGTACTTGAAGAACAGATCCGCGTGCTGCTTGCCGTATTTGCCGATCTCGCCGAATTGCTTGAGGTCATCCGAGTCGTAGTAGTGCTCGTTCATCGCTGCATTCTCGATTCCGGTGTTGCAGACTGACAGCAACTCAATGTCGCCGCCACCTGTGCAGGCGCTCGGACCAGCGCAGCGCGGCTTGCGGCGCATGCGCGCGCTTCCACTCGCCGGCGACATACTTGTTGGCCTCGGCGTACGTCGGATACGCGTGCACCGTGCCGAGAACCTTGTTCAGGCCGATCTTGTATTTCATCGCGAGCGCCAATTCGGCCATCCATTCGCCGGCATGCGCGCCGACACAGGTCGCGCCGAGAATCCTGTCCTTGCCCGGGGCGGTGAGAATCTTGACGAATCCGTGCGTATCGCGCTCGGCCAACGCGCGATCGAGTTCATCGAGCGCGTAACGGGTGACTTCGTATTCGGTTTCCTCGTCCTTCGCCTCGCGCTCGTTGATGCCGACGCGCGCGACCTCGGGATCGGTGAAGGTCACGGCGGGCATCACGCGGTAATCCACCTTGAACTTCCTGAAGGCCCCGAACAGCGCATTGACCACGGCGTACCAGGCCTGATGTGCGCCGGCGTGGGTCAACTGGAACGGGCCGGCGACATCGCCGCAGGCGTAGATGTTCGGATACAGCGCATGCAGGTACTCGTCGGTCTCGATGGTTTTCGTTTTCTTGTCGAGTGGTATGTTCAATTCCTCGAGTCCGTAGCCTTCGGTACGCGACTTGCGGCCGACCGCAACCAGAATCGCATCGAACGGCACACGCACCTTTTCCTTGTCGTGCTCGCAAAGCAGCACCTTGGCATCGCTGTCCTTCTCGACCGCCACCGCCTTGTGTCCGGTCAGCACGCACACGCCGTCGGCCTCGAGGCGCGCACGCACCAGGGCCGACACCTCGTCGTCCTCACGCAGCAGCAGGCGATCGGCCATCTCGATCTGCGTGACTTCACTGCCGAGGCGCGCGAAAACCTGTGCCATCTCGCAACCGATCGGGCCGCCGCCGAGGATCGCAAAGCGCTTGGGCAGCTGCTTGAGGTCCCACAACGTGTCGGAAGTCAGATAAGCGCAATCGGCGAGCCCGGGGATCGGCGGCACCAGCGGTTCGGCACCGGCGGCGATCACGATGGCACGCGTCGTGATCGGCTTGCCGTCGACCTCGACACACCAGGGCGAGACGATCTTCGCCCGACCGCGTTGCACGTCGACGCCCATCTTCTCGTACCGATCTTCCGAATCATGCGGCGCGACCGCGGCAATCGATCCGTGCACGCTTTTCATCACCGCGGCGAAATCGACCTTGGGTTCCGATACTTCGACACCGAAGTTCGCCGCTTGGCGCGCCTCATGCGCGGCCCGCGCGATCCGGATCAAGGCCTTCGACGGTACGCAGCCGTAGTTCAGGCAGTCGCCGCCCATCTTGTTGCCTTCGATCAAGGTCACCTTGGCTCTCACGGTCGCGGCGATATACGCGCTGACCAGACCCGAAGCGCCCGCCCCGATCACGACCAGATTGCGATCGAATCGCGTCGGCTTTTCCCAACCTTGGTACAGACGCCGCGCCTTGACCCGGGCGATGATGCCGCGCGATATCCATGGCAGCATCGCGAGCAGCAGGAACGAGCCGATCAATGCCGGCGACAGCAGGCCCGACAGCGAATTGATGCTGGCGAGGCGCGTGCCCGCATTCACGTAGACCACGGTACCGGCAAGCATGCCGATCTGGCTGACCCAGTAGAACGTGATGTACGACAGCGAGGTCAGCCCCATCAACAGATTGACGACGAAGAACGGAAACGCCGGCACCAGGCGGATGCTGAATAGATAGAAGCCGCCTTCGCGCTCGACACCCTTGTCGATGCGCTTGAAGCGCGAACCGAATCGCCGGCGCACCCAGTCGCGCAGAATGAAGCGGCTGGCGAGCATCGCCAGCGTCGCGCCAATGCTCGACGCAAACGACACCAGCAGCGTGCCCTCGATCAGTCCGAACACCGCCCCGCCGGCAAGGGTCAGCAGCGCCGCACCCGGCAGGGAAAATGCCGCGACCGCGACGTAGACGACGAAATAACCACCTGCCAGCAGCAGCGGATGTGCCGTGCGATAAGCATCGAGCGCCTGCTTGCGGCCCTTGAGCGCATCGAGCGTGAAATAGTGCTGCAAGCCGAACGCGAAGAACGCAATCACGGCGCCGGCCAGGACCAGCAGCACGGCAACGCGCAAGGCGAGCCCGAGTCTGCTCTTCTTGTCTTCCGCCATGGTTCACCCTGACCGTGCCTGTGCGCGTTAGCTTACAGGTCGCAAACGTGCATACGCGGTGAACGGGTACGCGATCTCCCATGCGCTCGCAGTTGCGCCACGGCGCCGTCCCCGGTTTTCGGTTCTACAGCGCGGGATCGAATCCGTTGCGGAAGATCGTGTCGGTATCGACGCTGTCGGTGTCGCTGACGCTGTCGTCGTTGGGGCTCAGGTTGAGGTAGCCACCGGGAATCGTGGCGCTTGCGCTCACCGTCAGGTCGCCGACCGCCTGCGCGCCGACCGTCGCCGTGATGCGGTAGACCACTTCGCCGTCAACTGCGAGGCCGGCAACGTCGAAAGGCGCTCCGCTGCCGCTTGCGGTACAGCTCGAACCCGCGCTTGCGGTGCACGTCCAGTGCGCGTCGACCAGCTCGTTTGGCAGCACGCTCTGAACGGCGATGCCGGTCAAGGCGTTGACGCCGTGGTTGGATATCTGAAGTGTCCAGATCACGGTCTGGCCGCGGATCACCGTGGCGAGGCCGTCATCCAGATCGACGGCGATATCGGCCGGCGGCGCATAACTGGCCGTCAGCGTCGCACTGCCGGCGGACGCAATGCGCGCCACGTGGCCTTGCGCGCCGCCATCCGACCATGCCTGGAACAGATAGGTGATCCCGGCCAGCAGTTGGGAATCTGGTGCAGCGACCGCGAATCCGGCGTCGACGATTTCGGTTCGCGTGAACGGCGCCGCGGCAGGCGGCTCGTCGCGGTAGCCGAGCAACAAGCCGACCGGATCGCTCGCAAGCGTCACGTCGACGGTCTCGGGATAGATCGCAACCTCGGCGGTGCCGGTGAGATCGCCATTGTCGGTGCCGGTCAATACGATGCGCAGATAGGCCGGAAAGCGCGCGTCCGGAGCGGTAACCCCGGTGTTCGAGCCGGCCGCCGTCGCGATCCGTGTCTCCGTGCAATCGGTGAAATCGGGATTGACGCAGTCTTCCTCGAAGATCTGCCAGGCCAGTGCGCTGTCCGGCAAGGACCCCTGCTCCGCGTCGAAACTCGTCGCCGTGAGCGCAATGCTTTCATCCGCCCTCCAGGTCGCCCCCACGACAGGTGCCGTAATCGTGACCGTGGGTGCCGTGTTGGTGACGGTGACGATCATGCGCGCGATGTCGTTGCGGCCCTGGCCATCGTCCGCTTTCACCGCAACGGTGTGGGACCCGTTGTCCGCGAAGAATGCGCCGGCGGTCACGCCACTGGCATCACCGAAGTTGCCGTCGTCGTCGAGATCCCACGCATACGTCAGCGTGTCGCCGTCCGGATCGATGCTGTTGTCCGCACTGAATTCGATCTCGCGCGGCGCGCCGTCGCCGCTGGATCCGGCACTGAGCGCAATGGCCGCTGACGGTGCCCGATTGGTGCAGCCGTTGCAGTAGGAAATCCGGTCAATGGTGCCGCTGTTGATATTGACGTAGAACACGTCGCCGCCCGGGCCGGAGGCGAGCTGCACCGACGTGTCCGCCAGGAACGGCGTTGCCGTGTCCATGGTCGTGGTGCCGTCCGGTGGCGCATCCGGGATACCGTCGCCGTTGGCGTCGACATACGGAATCACGAAGATGATGCCGCGGCTGTTGTCGCAGAAGAACAGCGCGTGCGAATACAGCGTCGGATAGCTCGATCCTTCATAGAAGGCAAGACCGGTGATATCGGACCCGCCGCGGTGCGCGTAGGTGTACCAGGGTTGGGTAAACGGCGTGCGGCCACCCGTATCGCCGGCGGCATAGAGCGCCGTGCAGATCGGTCCGCTGAATCCACCGTGATGATTGCGGCCTTCGTAGCACGGCCAGCCGAAATTGATCAGGCTGGCACTGCCGGCATCCGGCAGCGCGGGAATCCGGTCGACTTCCTCCCAGGTGCTTTCCCCGACATCGCCGACCCACAACTCGCCGTCGGTGCCGGGACGAAAGGTGAAACGGAACGGATTGCGCAGGCCGTAGGCGATGATGCGCCGCGCATTCGGCATCGGATCGTTCGCCAGCGGGTTGCCCGGTGCGCCGTCGCCGGTGCCTGGATCGATGCGGATGATGCTGCCGTTGAGCCAGACGTCGTGCTCTTCGGCGTTGTACACGCTCTCGATCTCGAGCCCCTGCGCGCGCAGCGAGCCGCCCTGATTGGTAGCCTGATCGTTCGGATTGTCCGGATTCAACGGCGAGCGCAGGTCCGGATAATCCGGATTACCCGACTGCCCGAAATCGTGGAAGTTGAAGCTCGCGCCGTCGCCACCGCCGGCATAGAGAAACCCATCCGGGCCGAACTTGATCGTGCCGATGGAATGACTCGGGAATTGCTGGTACCAGTCTTCCACCAGCACGTGTTCATCGCCGGCCGTATCGCCGTTGACGGTCAGGCGCGACACGCGCCCGCTGATCACGCAACCGCCGCCGGGCGTGGTATCTCCGGGCGGGGACGGGCAATAGTCGGTGCCTCCATTGACCCCGCAAATCGGATTGCCGACCGGACAGCTCGGCCAGCGCGGCATCGGGCCGCCGAGTCCGAGGCCACCGTTGTATGCGTATTGCACATACACGTACGGCACTTCGGGAAAGCGCGGATCGAGCGCGAATCCGAGCAGACCGCGATCCCAGTTGTCGTGCACGTTGAACGTGAGATCGACGAGCGGTTGCGGGTCGGTATCGAGCAGATTGCGATAGACCCAGATCAGACCGCTTTTCTCGGTTACGAACACGCGACCATCGTGCGCGAAGTAGACCCCGGTCGGCAGTGCCCGGTCGATGATGGGCGTGCCGACATGGAATCCGGCCGGCAATGACTGCGCGCGAACCAGGGTCGTCACCGCCGCGACCAGCGTCAGCCACCAAAATCTCGAGGCACGCATTTTCACTCCGTCGCCAGGCACGCTTTCGGGTGGTCCAAGCATAGTGCAGAATGTGACGCCGATCACACTTGCAAGGCCGAAGCAGGCGCGCTCAATGAAGCGCCATGGCATGCGCGCGCCGGCATCGGACACAAGCGTTCCGGCCGCCGGACGACTCGGTCGGCAGACCGCTCGGATCCTGGGCCGGGCCAACCCGTGCCGCGGCACACATCCGCATTCGCAGAAGTGCTCCGCGGCGCGCAGGGAGCCGTAACCCGCGGCAAGCCGCGCGGGCGGGTTAAAGTAGGCGCATGTATCTCGACTACTACGGGCTCAAGGAACCGCCGTTCTCGATCACGCCGGATCCGCGCTATGTGTTCCTCTCCGAGCGGCACCGGGATGCGCTCGCCCATCTGCTGTACGGCGTGGGCAAGGGCGGCGGCGGCGGTTTCGTGCAGTTGACCGGCGAGGTCGGAACCGGCAAGACCACGCTGTCGCGCCTTCTGCTCGAACAACTGCCCGAAAACACGCGCGTCGCGCTGGTGCTCAACCCGCGGCTGTCGCCGCTCGAACTGGTCGAAACGGTGTGCGAGGAACTCAAGCTCGACATCGGCGGCAAGCACGGCAGCCTGAAGGCGCTGACCGACACACTCAATACCTTCCTGCTGGATGCCTACGCGCAGGGCTTGCGTGTGGTCCTGATTGTGGACGAGGCACAGGATCTCTCGTCCGAATCGCTCGAACAGGTACGTCTGCTGACCAATCTGGAAACGCCGACCCAGAAACTGCTCCAGATCATCCTGCTCGGTCAGCCGGAGCTGCGCGAGATCCTGGCCGAACCGGGTTTGCGCCAGCTGGCCCAGCGCATAACCGCCCGGTATCACCTCACGCCGCTCGATGCCGCCGAAACCGAGGCCTACGTCCGCCATCGCATGGCCGTGGCCGGCAGCCCGCGTGTCCCGTTTTCGCGCCTCGGCTTGCGCGCGCTGTACCAGCGCTCGGGCGGCATCCCGCGCCTGATCAATGTCATCGCCGATCGTGCACTGATGGCAGGCTATGCGCGCGAGCAGACCTCGTTCGGCGAAAGCCTCGTGCACCGGGCCGCCGATGAGACCCTGCCCGGTCACGCACGCTATCGGTTGCGCCGCTATGGTCCATGGGCCGCAGCCGGAACGATCATTGCACTTGCGCTGATTGCCGGTGGCCTATGGTGGTCGCGTCCCTTGCCGGCGCCGGTGCCCGCAGCGCCGATCGTGAAAGCGGTCGCAACGGATGCGGATGCGGCACGCCTTCGCGAGCATCTCGATCGGGTCGGCGAGACGATGCTCGGCGCGTTCACCCAGTTGCTGGCGCGCTGGCAGGTGGATTCGGATGCCGTATCGGTCAGTGAGGCCAGCCGCTGCGCACCCGTGATTGTGGCCGGAATCGACTGTCTGCGGGGCCATGCGTCACTCGAACAGGTCGCGCGCTTCGATCGACCGCTGATCCTGCTGCTGCACGAGGACGACAAGCATGCCTACGCCGTGCTCCAGGGTGTCGGCCGCGAAAGGCTGCAATTCGATCTTGCCGGCGAGCGCCATGAACTTGCGCGCACTTCGTTGTCGAAGTTCTGGGATGGCGACTTCATCGCCGTGTGGCGCGTGCCCGACTGGGTACCGACGACACTCAAGCGCGGCGACGCCGGACCGGGTGTGGGCTGGATCAAGACGCGACTCGATGAATTCGACGGACGCCGAACGGCCGATATCGGACCGGCGTTCTTCGATGAAGCTCTTGAGCAAAGACTGCGCAAGTTGCAGGAAGCCTATGGCATACGGGCCGATGGCATCGTCGGTCCGGAGACGCTGTTCGCGCTGTCGGCGCTGAACGATGCCGGTCCGCATCTGGCCCGCACGGTTGAATGAGACAAACCCATGTCACTGATTCTTGAAGCCTTGAAGAAATCCGAACACCAGCGCCGCCTCGGCGAGGTGCCGCATCTCGGTACACCGATATCGGCGAGACGTCGGCGTGGCAACTGGTTGCCGATCCTCGCCGTGATGATCGCGGCTGCGATCGCGCTCGGCGGCTGGTTGGTGCTGCGATCCCATCGTGGTGCGAGCGAGCGCATCGCGGCTGGCGATGCCGTCGCACCACGATCGCGAGGCGCGACCGACGCGCCGGTTCGGGCGACGGATCGATCCGACCGGGCCGCGAAAATCGCGGGCAAGCCTGCCACTGCGCGCGGATTGCCC
>JBAVZT010000128.1:0-3648 GCA_049588955.1 Rhodanobacteraceae bacterium
GCTCACGGCCGCGTCTCGCACTTCGGCGCGGCTTGGAAGATCGACGACCCACCCCGCTGTCGCCGGCGCGCGTGCCAGGACCCGGCCATCGGCGTCGAGTACCGCGGCGACGAGTGGTTCGCGCGAAAGTTCCAGCAGCACATAGGAATCCTCCGGCGACAGGCCTTCGCGTGGTCGCTCCAGCCGGAGGATCCACGATTCGGTCCAGGTTTCAAGGCTGGCTCGCGCTTCATCCGGCGGTTCGTGCGGCCATTGTCGCCCAAGCTTGGCTGCCGCTGCTGTTGTCGCGCGGGTCAAGCTGCCGTTCTCGACGCCGTCCATGAAGCGCTGGAACTCGAGGATCAGGATGGTCGATTCGACCAGAATCAGCGCAGGCAGCGACAGCAGCACGTAAAACAACGCGAGCTTGAACATCAATCCGCGCAGTTGCGGTCGAATTTCTGTCATCGAGAAACGGCTGCAAGCGAAAACGCAAGCATAGCGGTTATATTGGGCGATTCCCGAACAGCACGGATCGAAACCCATGCGTCGTATTGTCCGGCGCCGATCGCCCATTCACGGCAACGGCGTTTTTGCCGTCGCCGACCTTGCCGGCGGAATCGAAGTCGTCGAATATCGAGGTCGCTTGCTGACGCATGCGCAGGCCGACCGGATCTACGCCGGCAATACCGACAGTGGCCACACGTTCCTGTTCACCTTGAACGATCGCTACGTGATCGACGCGAATGTCGGCGGCAATGTGGCGCGCTGGATCAATCACGGGTGCGTACCGAACTGCGTCGCCTCGGTCGAGGAAGCGGAAGACGGCAATCGGCGTCACGATCGCGTCGTCATCGAAACGCTGCGGCCGATTCGCGCCGGCGAGGAGCTCACCTACGACTACGGCATCACGCTGGGCGAACGCCTGACGCCGACGCTCAAGCGCATCTGGGTGTGCCGTTGCGGCGCTCCGAGTTGCATTGGAACGATGCTCAAACCCAAACGCAGCAGGGCAACTCCGTCACGCGGGCGGACCGGCCGCGTGACGGTTGTTGTGCGGTAACTGCCGCACGACCGGAGCGCAATGCGCGATCGAACGCAATGGCGTTACGTTGCGGCCCGCGCTTGGGGAAGGCCTGTGATACGCCCGGTTTCCCGCGGCGTTTCACATCGTCCAACCCACGATCCTTGCGAGCACTTGAGGCGTGGGATCCGCTGGTCTTGAAGCTACCCTTGGGGAGCCTAGAGGTGCAGCGAACCGCCGAACAGTCCGAGCAGGCCGATCAGGATCAGGTAGATCGCGACGACGTAGTTGAGGATGCGCGGCACGATCAGGATCAGGATGCCGGCGATGAGAGCGATCAGCGGTGCTAGGGTTACGTGCAGCATGCGTGGTCTCCAGTCGATGATGCGGATTGCGCCCGCGCGCGATCCGGCTGGTTGGCGGCAGCACACTAGCACCTTGCGCGCCGGATGGGTTGCGGCGTTGCGCCATGGACGGGTTGCGGCCGTTTCAGCCGACGCTGTCGCCCGCGCGCGCCGCGATGGTCGCGCCAATCAGCGCGGATGCGTAGGGAATGGATTGTGCCGCGAGAATCGCGATCCACAGTTTGCCTTCGATGTAGTTGAACCCGACTGCGTTGAGCATGCCGACGATGCACAGCATCAGCGCGATGAACAACAGCAACTCCTCGTTGACCGCGATGAACGGCTTGGGTTTTTTGCTTTGGCGATGGCTTTTCGCGGTGCGCACGAATACGCCTTGCCTGCTCCACAGACCCTGAAAGACGCCGCGTGCGATGGCATGCGAAAGCCCCATGCTGGCGATCGCGGCCATCAGCGTGTCGCGCCATGAACACGGCACACGCTTGCGATAGAGGGCGATGCCGAACACCGCCTTGCTGACGAAGAAACCGATGATCGGGACCAGGAACAATTGCATCGGGAGGCTGAAATATTCCGGCCAGCCGACCATGCCGACGGTCCAGGCGATCGCCAGCATCGTGAACACGAGGTGCAGCGCATCGGCGAACCATGAGAACCATCCGGTCAGGAAATGGAAGCGCTGGCCGCGGCTGAGCGAACTGTCCCTGCGCGTCATCCAGCCCCAGCGCGCCTTGAGTATCTGCATCGCACCGAACGCCCAGCGATAGCGCTGCGACTTGTAGGCCTTGAAATCCGCCGGCGTCAGGCCGCGACCCATGACTTCATCGACATAGACGAGGTTGTAGCCGGCGCGCATCAGGCGCAAGCCGAGTTCGGCATCCTCGCAGATGGTCCATTCCGACCAGGCGCCGCTGTCGGCCAGTGCTTCGCGCCGCACCAGCGTCATCGTGCCATGCTGAATGATTGCATTGCGCTCGTTGCGGTGGTGCATGCCGATGCGGAAGAAACCGTCGCTCTCCCAGCTGCACATGCGACGGAACGGGTTGTGCTCGCAGTCGCGGTGCGCCTGCGGGCATTGCACCACGGCAACCTCGGGATCGTGAAAATAGGCCGTCAGCGCCGCGAGCCAGTCGTGGCGTACCTCATAGTCGGCGTCGACGACAGCGACGATCTGCGCTCGCGCATCGGTTTCGCTCAGGCCGAAGTTGAGCGCACCGGCCTTGAACCCGGGCCAGGGATCGAGATGGAAAAACCGGAAACGCGGTCCGAGTCTCGCGCAATGCGCCTCGACCGGCCTCCACACCGATTCGTTCTTCGTGTTGTTGTCGATCACCAGCACTTCGAAATTGGCGTAGTCGAGCGCCGCCAGCGAATCGAGGGTGAGCGCGACCATCTCCGGTGGCTCGTTGCAGCAGGCCAGATGAATCGAGACAAACGGCTGTTCATGCTCGGGCAGCTTGTCCAGAAGTCCGAAATGGCGCAGCCAGCGGCGATGCCACAGTACCTCGGTGAACTCGAATCCGTTGATCAGCAGGACCAGGATGATCGCCAGCTGCGCGGGCAGCAGCAGCGTCAGCATTGCCCAGTCGAGAGGGCTCAGATAGAAGTCGTACGGCAGTGTCGCCGACCACACCAGGATCGATGCGGAAAGCTGCAGCAACACCAGGAAGAACAGCAGCCCGCGTGCGCGAAAGCGGATGAAATGGCGCGCGAACCAGAACATCGGCAGCAGGCCGAGCAGCGAAGCAGCGAACGCCTTCCATGGCCAGTTCGGCGCCTCGATCACGGTGCCGGTGAACGCGAACTTCGGTGTTCGCGCGGCACTGAAAACGCCCCAGTAGGCGCCGGCGCGGCCCTCGTTGGCCTCCTTCCACGGCTGATCGAACGCTTCCATGATGAAGTAGTCGATATGCTCGTTGGCGGCCACGTTGAGCCATTCGCGGATGAAATGTGCTTCGTTCGCGATCGAGGGCTCCGCGTATTTCTTGCGATCGCCGTTGGATGGCCAGCCGATCTCGCCGATCACGATATGCTTGTTCGGAAACAGACGCTGGAGTTCGTGATATTGGCCGAGCACGAAGCCGATCGCGTCCTTGCGCGGAATCTGTTCCCAGTACGGCAATAAATGGACCGTGATGAAATCGACGTGCTGCGCGAGTTGCGGATGGCGCTGCCAGACGAAAAACGGCTCGGCCGTGGAGACCGGAAACTTCAGATGCGCACGCGCGCGATCGAGATAGCCGATCATCTCATTGATCGATAGATCGCCGCGCAGGATGGTCT
>JBAVZT010000129.1:0-7110 GCA_049588955.1 Rhodanobacteraceae bacterium
GCCCAAGGGGCGGCTCGATCGCGATGAGACGAGTGAGCAGGGCGCAAATCGTGAATTGAAAGAGGAAATCGGTTTCGGCGCGCGTGACCTGCGCATCCTCATCACCTTGTCGTTGTCGCCGGCCTACATGACCGCAATGACGCAGGTGGTGCTGGCGCGCGATCTCTATCCCGAACGCCTCCCCGGCGACGAGCCGGAGGATCTCGAGGTCGTCCCGTGGAAGCTCTCGCAACTGCATACGCTGCTCGCGCGACCCGACGTGACCGATGGCCGATCGATTGCCGCGCTGTTCGTCGCGCGCGAGTATCTGGCCGGCCGCTATCGGCCGCAATCATGAGCGTGGATCTGGCCGCGCTTGCGCGAAGTGTCGCCGACATCGCGGCGCGCGCGGCGACCGCAATCCTCGACGTGTACCGCGGCGACTTCGCGGTCGATCACAAGGACGACCGATCGCCGCTGACCGCCGCCGATCTTGCGGCGCACCGCATCATCGCGCAGGGTCTGGACGCATTGACGCCGGGCTGGCCGGTGCTGTCGGAGGAATCGGCCGCGATCGGCTGGCCCGAGCGGTCGAAATGGCAACGCTACTGGCTGGTGGATCCGCTCGACGGTACGCGTGAGTTCGTCCGCCGCAACGGCGAGTTCACCGTCAACATCGCGCTGATCGAGCAGCATCGTCCGGTGCTCGGCATTGTGCAAACGCCGGTAACCGGCGATCTGGCGAGCGCGTGGCGAGGCGGTGGCAGTTGGCTCACACGCGCGGGCGCAGCGCCGGTGCGTCTGACCACGCGACGGCGTCCGGCGACGCTCATCGTTGCGGGCAGCCGCTCGCATGCATCGGACCGGGAAACCGCAATGCTCGGGCAACTGGGTGCTTACGAGAGACAGCCGCTCGGTTCCTCGCTCAAGTTCGTGCGCATTGCGGCCGGCGAAGCGGACCTGTATCTGCGTCTCGGTGCGACCTCGGAATGGGATACGGCCGCCGGGCAATGCGTACTCGAGGAAGCCGGCGGTGCCGTGCTCGATCTCGCCGGCAATCGGCTGAGCTGCAACGCACGCGATACGCTGATCAATCCGGAATTTGTGGCAGTTGGCGACACGACCGCCGACTTCTCGGCTCTGTTTGAACCCGGGCAACGGTCGAAAACCGCGCCATGACCGTGGATGCGACGCCGACCATCGACACGCTGCTCGCGATCATGGAGCGCCTGCGCGATCCCGAGCGCGGCTGTCCATGGGACCTGGCACAGTCATTCGAGACGATTGCGCCGTACACGATCGAGGAAGCTTACGAAGTGGCCGACGCGATCGACCGCAAAGACGCGGCCGCGCTTTGCGACGAGCTCGGCGATCTGCTGTTGCAGGTGGTATTTCATGCGCGTATGGCCGAGGAGGCCGGGCAGTTCGGCTTTGCCGACGTGGTTGCGGCGATCTGCGCCAAGATGACGGCGCGCCATCCGCACGTCTTCGGCGATGCGAGCATGGCGTCGGCCGCTGCGCAATCGGTTGCGTGGGACGAACACAAGCAGGGCGAGCGAGCGGCGCGAGATAGTACGGATTCGAGTGCGCTTGCCGGCATTGCCCGCGGCATGCCCGAATGGCAGCGTGCCTTGAAGTTGCAGCGTCGCGCGGCGCGCGCCGGCTTCGACTGGCCTTCGGTCGATCCGGTCTTCGACAAGCTGGCCGAGGAGCTCGACGAGGTGCGCGCCGAGTTTGCCGCGGGCGCCGAGTGCGATCGCCTGACCGACGAGATCGGCGATGTGTTGTTCGTCTGCGTCAATCTTGCCCGACACGCGAAGGTGGACGTCTCACGTGCGCTGCGCCATGCGAACGCCAAGTTCGAACGGCGTTTCCGGCGCATGGAGTCGCTTGCAGCCGAAGCCGGCGACCCCCTCCCCGGCAAGGCACTCGCCGAGCAGGACGCGTTGTGGAACCGGGCGAAGCTCGAGGAAAAGTCGTAGCGGGGCTTCTCGTTCTCGAGCGTTGTTGCGGTGTGCGTCCGGTGCGTTCAGGCATGATGGCGGTTCGCGGCCGAAGGAATTTCATCGATGTTTTCCCGCCTGCAATGGGTGTTGCTGCAACTGTCTCGGCAAATGTGGGTGCGCGCCACGGCGTTTTCGCTGCTCGGCGTGGTCAGTGCGCTGCTCGCGTTGTGGATCAAGCGCTATATTCCCGGCGATTTTCCGGCCAAGATTGGTGCCGACGCGGTCGACAGCCTGCTCGGCATCATTGCGACGAGCATGCTGTCGGTCACGATTTTCTCGCTCAGCACGATGGTTGCGGCATTTTCCGCGGCCACCAGCAACACCACCCCGCGCGCGACGCGGCTGTTGAGTGCCGATAGCACGGCACAGAACGCGCTGGCCACGTTCATCGGCTCTTTCCTGTTCAGCCTGGTCGGCATCATCGTGCTGAAAACAGGCCTCTATGGCGATACCGGTCGCGTGGTGCTGTACATCGTCACCTTGTTCGTGATCGTCCTGATCGTCATCACGCTGTTGCGCTGGACCGATCATGTGCTCGGGCTCGGGCGTGTCGGACCAACCAGTCAACGCGTCGAGGAAGCGGCGACAAGAGCCATGCGCCTGCGCCGCAAGACGCCGTATCTGGGCGGCCAGCCGCGCGGCGAAGATGGCTCCGATATTCCGGCCGGCGCACATGCCTTGCACAGCGAGACATTCGGCTACGTCGAACACATCGACATGCAGGCGATCCACGATGCCGCCGAAACAGCTGACCTGCAGGTGCACATCATTACGTTGCCGGGTCATCTCGCCGGCGCGGGCAGGCCGTTGGCCTGCGTGGCCGGGTCGATGGACAAGGACAGCGCCGGCGCGATTCGCGACAGCTTCAGCGTGGGCGCCGTGCGTTCGTTCGATCAGGATCCCCGCTTTGGCGCATGCGTGCTGTCCGAGATCGCCTCACGCGCGCTGTCGCCGGCAATCAACGATCCAGGCACCGCAATCGACATACTGACGCGCGGCACGCGCGTCCTCGCGGTGTGGTCGCAACCGCGCACCGAAGCCGAAGACAAGGACGACACCGTGCGATTCCCGCGCGTGCACGTGCCGCCGGTACGCGTCGACGAGCTGTTCGACGACTTCTTCGTGCCTATCGCGCGCGATGGCGCGGGCATGGTCGAGGTGGGCGTGCATGTGCAGAAAATGTTGCAGATGCTCGCCCAGCTGGGCGATGCACGCCATCGCGAAGCCGCCACGAGGCATTCGAAACTGGCCCTTGCCCGCGCCGAGTACGCGTTGACGCTGGACAGCGATATCGAACGCGTGCGCGCTGCGGCACGCAAGGTTCAGTGCGCCTCGAACCCGCCTGGCAGCGACGCCGACACTTAAGCGCGCCCTTGAAACGCGCGGCAAGCGCCCAAGGTTCCAAGGCAGGAGTACGTGTGCTCCTTTCACGCCGTGAGCATTTCCGGCGCCATCTCCCGAACCTTCTTCCGACATGAGGGATCCCATGGATATCAACGACGGACGAGTCGCCACGATTCACTACACTCTTACCAACGACGCCGGCGAAGTGATGGATCGTTCCAATCCGCAGAAACCGTTGAGCTACCTGCACGGTGCCGGCAACATTGTTCCGGGGCTCGAACAGGCGTTGGCCGGCAAGCCGGCGGGCGCGAATATCGAGGCCGAGGTCGCTCCCGAGCAGGGCTACGGTCCGCGTCGCGATGCCCTGGTGCAGGAGGTTCCGCGCAGCGCATTCCCGAGTGCCGACCTCAAACCCGGCATGCAGTTCGAGGCGCGCACCGAAAACGGACCGCTGCTGGTAACGGTCACCCAGGTTGCCGAAGACCACGTCACCGTCGATGGCAATCATCCGTTGGCGGGAAAGACGCTGCATTTCGCCGTGGAAGTCGCCGACGTACGCGAAGCCACGGAGCAGGAAAGAAACGAGGGGCGCGTCGTAGAGGCTGCCTGAGATCGTCGCAAGACGTACTCGCGGCGCGACAACTCGGGCACCGACTCAGAACACCGACAGGCCGCTCAGCGCCGTGAAGCGGTCCAGCGCAGCGCTGCCGGCCAGTGAATTGCCCTTGTCGTCGAGCGCGGGTGACCACACCGCGACCGTCAGCACATTGGGTACCACGGCGACGATGCCGCCGCCGACCCCGCTCTTGGCCGGCAGACCGACGCGGAACGCGAAGTCGCCGGCCGCATCGTAGGTTCCACAGGTCAGCATCACCGCATTGATGCGCTTGGCGCGCTCCGGACTGATCACTGCCTCGCAGGTGCGCTGGCAGCGGCCGCGGTTGGCGAGGTACAGGAAGCTGCGGGCAAGGTCACTGCAGGTCATGCGCAACGCGCACTGGTGGTAATAGAAATCCAGCACCGCGTCGACCGAATTGTGCAGGTTGCCGAAACTGCGGACGAAATTGGCCAGCGCCGCATTGCGAAAACCGGTTTCGCGTTCCGAGCGGGCCACGATCGGATCCATCGTGATGTCCGGATTCTGGGCCCGTTCGCGCACGAATTCGAGCAAACGTCCGCGCGCGTTGTCGTTGCTCGTCAGCACCACGTCGGCGACGACATGCGCGCCCGCATTGATCAAGGGATTGCGCGGAATGCCGTGTTCGTGCTCGAGCTGCACCAGCGAGTTGTAGGCACTGCCGGACGGCTCGCGGCCGACGCGTTGCCACAGCTCGTCGCCGATCGCCTCGAGCGCCAGCGTCAGCGTGAAGACCTTGGAGATGCTCTGCACCGAAAACGGTTCACCGGCATCGCCGACCTCGAAATGCCGACCGTCCAGCATGGCAATCGCCATCCCGAAACGGTCGGCCGGCACCTCGGCGAGGCGCGGAATATAGTCCGCCACCTTGCCTTGTCCGATCAGCGGCGCGACATCGGCAACGATGCGCTCGAGAATTGCACCGTAATCCTTCTCGGCCAGGGTGGCAGGCGGGATCTCGCACAGGTTCATGGCGCTATCGTCGCACACGATCCGGGCATCCGTCCCGGTTTCCGGAAGGAGTGCTCGTCCCCGGAGCCGTGTCCGCAACACCCCGGGGTGCGTGAGCGATGGACAGGTCACCGGTATGCTGGCGCCCGCCGGCGACTTAAACCCTGACCGGCACCCGCGCATCCAACCTGGCCGTTGCAACCCGCTTCCCGGAGGAACCATGTCACGCACGGCGATAATTCTTGCATTGAGCGCGCTGCCACTGCTGGCGAGTGCCGACGAGTGCGCGTTTCGTGCCGATCGGTCGGTCGACATCGCAGCCGCTGACTTGACCGAGCTGAAGCTCGATACGGGCGCGGGTGACCTGAGCGTCGAAGGTGTGCCGAACCTCGATCGCATCGAAGTGCGCGGCAAGGCGTGTACCAGCGAGCAAACGGCCCTGGCGGGTCTCCAGATCGAGCAGCGGCGCGACGGAGCAAGTGCGATCGTGGCGACGCGCATTCCGGATCAGGGATCGAGCTGGGGTCTGTTCGGCAACCATTACGCGTACATCGATGTCACCGTGCGCATGCCCGCGCATCTGGCATTGACGCTGCGCGATTCTTCGGGCGATCTCGAGATCGGCGGCGTCGGCGGCCCCGTGCATCTGACCGACAGCTCCGGGGACATCAGGCTGCACGATCTCGGCGGGGCCGTCGAGATCAGCGATACTTCGGGCGACATCCGCGCCGACGGTATCGGCGGCACCATCACGATCCTGTCCGACAGTTCCGGCGACATCGACATCGCCAACGTCAAGGGCGACGCGACGGTGCATCAGGACAGTTCCGGTGACATCGAGCTGGCGCATGTCTCCGGCAATGCGCGTGTCGACCGCGACAGTTCGGGCGACATCGACTTTCGCGATATCGGCAAGAACGCCAGCGTCGGCGCGGACGGATCGGGTGACATATTCGCCGATGGCGTGCGCGGCAACTTCAGCGTCGGTGCCAAGTCCAGCCACGGCGGCGAAATCCGCCAGCGCAATGTGGCCGGCAAGGTCTCGCTGCCCCCGGAGGAATGAAGCTCGGCATCACGCCACGCCATGGCGGATCCGCCATGGCGTGGCGCTCCGGGTGCGCGGGATGCCCGCAGGATGGGTTGAGCGCAGCGAGCAGGGTTGCTCCACCGTCGCGCCCCCGAGCCCGCAGGATGGGTTGAGCGCAGCGATACCCATCGCATCCCTTTGGGCGTGCTCGCATCTCCCGGATTGATCTGCGGCAGGGCCTGCGGACAGCACCACCGGAAACGAGCGGGTTGCTCCGCTTTCGCGCCCCGAGCCCGCAGGATGGGTTGAGCGCAGCGATGCCCATCGCATCCCTTTGGGCGTGCTCGCACCTCCCGGATTGATCTGCGGCAGGGCCCACGGACAGCACCACCGGAAACGAGCAGGGTTGCTCCGCTTTCGCGCCCCCGAGCGCCGCGAAAGTCGCGATGCCCTCGCAAATGCGCAAGACTCTCGTCTTGCTCCTTGTCGCGGATTTTATCGCATGGTTGTTGTGATTCTTCTGGCTTTACTCACCACGTTGGCGACGATCTTCCTCGTGTCGCTGATCGCGATCGCGCACCGGCGCGGTGCGCTGCGGCCAAAAGCCGAAGTGGTGGCGCTCGGTGCGCTGACCAATTTCTTCGATACGCTCGGTATCGGTTCGTTCGCGCCGACGACGGCATGGATGAAGCTGCGCGCTCTGGTGCCGGACAGCTTCATTCCGGCGACGTTGAACACCGGCCATGCGTTGCCGACGGTTGTCGAGGCACTGGTGTTCATTCATCTGGTGCGGGTCGATCCTGCGTTGCTGATCGCGTGCATCGTCGCCGCCGTGGTCGGAGCCACGCTGGGCGTTCCGCTGATCGTGCGCCTGCCGGTGCGTGCCGTGCAGGGCATCGTCGGGGTGGCGATGCTGGTCGCCGCCGTGCTGTACGCGCTGTCCAATCTCGATCTGCTGCCGATCGGCGGCAGTGCGCTCGCACTGCACGGGTGGTTGTTCGTGCTTGCCGTCGCCGTGCATTTCCTGCTCGGCGCGCTGATGACGTTCGGCATCGGCCTGTACGCACCGTCGCTGATCCTGCTCAGTCTGCTTGGCCTCAATCCGACCGCGGCGTTTCCGGTGATGATGGGCGCATGCGCGTTCCTGATGCCGGTCAGCGGCCTGC
>JBAVZT010000130.1:0-1705 GCA_049588955.1 Rhodanobacteraceae bacterium
CACCGGGCGGCCTCGGGTTCCATGGTGGTGCTGGACACGACGACCGGCGAAATCCTCGCCATGGTCAATCAACCGTCGTTCAATCCGAACTCGCGCACCGTAGTCGATCCGGCCTACCGGCGAAACCGTGCGGTCACCGATGTGGTGGAGCCCGGATCAACCATCAAGGCCTTCACCATTTCCGCGGCACTCGAAAGCGGCCATTGGAAACCGGGTACGCCGATCGACACGACGCCCGGCACTTTCCTGCTGGCCGGTCACCTGATTCGCGACACGCACAACCACGGACTGATCGATGTCGGCCACGTCATCACTTATTCGAGCAACGTCGGGGCTGCCAAGATCTCGCAGACCTTGTCGTCGGAGAACATGTACGACGTGCTCCACCGTTTTGGTTTCGGTGAAGTAACCGGTTGCGGATTCCCCGGCGAATCGCCCGGATTTCTGCCGCTCGGCAACACCTGGGGCGTCCTCGAAAAAGCCACGATCGCCTACGGTTACGGCCTCAACGCAACCCCGCTGCAGATTGCCCAGGCTTACGCCGCCATTGCCGAAGGCGGACGTCTGCGCGCACCGACATTCGTCAAGGGTGCCGAGAATCCGGCCATCGCGGTGATCGACCCGGAGATCGCCGGCGAAGTGATGTCGATGCTGGAAACCGTGGTCAGCCCCGAAGGGACTGCACTCAAGGCGGCGATACCGAACTACCGCGTCGCCGGCAAGACCGGCACGTCGCACCGCGCCGTCTCGGGTGGCTACGAAGACAAGTACTTCGCGCTGTTTGTCGGCATTGTACCGGCCAGCAATCCGCGGCTGGTCGGTGTGGTCGTCATCGACAATCCCCAGGGAACGTACTACGGCGGCACGGTCGCCGCTCCCGTCTTCAGCAAGGTCATGACGGATGCCCTGCGCCTGCTCGACGTACCCCCCGACAATGTCCAGCACTGGTACAACGGATCGCCCGATGCCGGCCACGCGATCGATGCGTCGAGCCCGCCGCCGGATTACCCGCCGAACCAGCCCAACTACGAAGAAGGCGATCCCCAGTGAGCGCGCGGCAGATGACGCTCACGCAACTGCTTGCCGGTTACGCCGACATCGGCGGCATCGGCAACATCGTCGTTTCGGGTCTCGCATCCGACGCGAGCCAGGTACACGCCGGCGATGCGTTTGTCGCGCTGCGTGGCATCCACCACCACGGGTTCACGTTTGCTCCGGAGGCGCTGGCGTCCGGCGCTTCGGTCATCCTGGCCGAACCGCCCATGGTCGAGGCGCCGGCCCTTGTCTCGTCCCCGATCATCTGGATCGACGATCTGCGGGCTCGCATCGGTCCGATCGCCTCGCGCTTCTTCGGCGATCCGTCGGCCGCGCTGCGTGTCATCGGCGTCACCGGAACCAACGGCAAGACCTCGATCGTCCAGCTGCTGGCGCAGGCGCTGGCCGGTTGCGGCCGGCGTGTTGCCTCGATCGGCACGCTTGGCGCCGGGTTGCACGGCGATATCCACGCCGGTCGGCACACCACGCCGGACGCGATCTCGCTGCAGGCATTGCTTGCCGAATTTCGCGCAGGCGGCGCGAGCCATGTCGCGATGGAAGTGTCCTCGCACGCGCTCGATCAGGGCCGCGTCAACGGGGTCGCGTTCGACGTCGCGGTATTCACCAACCTGACGCGCGATCATCTGGACTATCACGGCAGCATGCAGGC
>JBAVZT010000131.1:0-4232 GCA_049588955.1 Rhodanobacteraceae bacterium
GGCCGCCGGTCGGGCGGATTCAGGCATGCACGCATCCTAGCAGGCAGCGGCGGCCCACCGGCCAGCTACAGGCAGTCCGGAAACGCCCGCCGAACTTGCAGCTCCGGCCCGCTTCGGCTATTCTCCCGCGCCTTTCATTGCACCGGCCCGCGCCACGAGATGTCGGGCGGGCTCATCCGGTTTCCCTTTATGAAAACGATCAGCGCCAAAGCCGAGAGCGTGAAGCGCGACTGGTTCGTGGTCGACGCCACGAACAAGACGCTCGGACGCCTGTCCACCGAGCTTGCGCGCCGCCTGCGCGGCAAGCACAAGCCAATCTACACACCGCACGTGGATACCGGCGATTACCTCGTGGTGATCAACGCCGAGAAAGTCGCAGTCACCGGCAAGAAACTCGACGACAAGATGTACCATCGGTTCACCGGCTACGTTGGCAACCTGAAGACCACGCCGCTCAAGACCCTGCTGGCCAGGCATCCCGAACGCGTGATCGAGATCGCGGTCAAGGGCATGTTGCCGAAGAACCCGCTCGGTCGCGCGATGTACCGCAAGCTCAAGGTCTACGCCGGCTCCGAGCACCCGCACGCGGCGCAGCAGCCGCAGGTTTTGGAGATTTAGGGATACATGGCCACACAACAGAATTACGGTACCGGTCGGCGCAAGTCCTCCGCTGCGCGTGTGTTCCTGCGCAAGGGCTCCGGGTCGATCGTCGTCAACGGCAAGCCGCTCGACGAATTCTTCGGCCGCGAAACCTCGCGCATGATCGTGCGCCAGCCGCTCGAACTGACGCAGAACACCGAGCGCTTCGACGTGCTCGCGACGGTCGAAGGCGGCGGCATGACCGGCCAGGCCGGTGCGATCCGTCTCGGCATTGCGCGCGCACTGGTCGATTACGACGATGCGCTCAAGGGCCCGCTGCGCAAGGCCGGTTTCATGACGCGCGACGCGCGCGAAGTGGAACGCAAGAAGATCGGCCTGCACAAGGCGCGCCGGGCGACGCAGTACTCCAAGCGCTGATTTCGAGTTCGGTTTTCGGTCTTCGTCGAGCCGACGAAGGCGCGGATCGCCCGGCGATCCGCCGGGGATATGGACGCGATGCCGGTACGGCCCGGACCGAGCCATCGACGCCGCCCCGATGCCCCTTGGGGGATCGTCTAATGGTAGGACTGCAGACTCTGACTCTGCCTATCTAGGTTCGAATCCTAGTCCCCCAGCCAGACAAAAAGCCCCGCCTTGTGCGGGGTTTTTTGTCTGGTCGCGGCGGCAGGAGCGAACCTTGAGGTTCGACAAATTTGTCAGGAACAAATTTGGACCGCCGCAGACGGGCCCCGGAGCGCGCAGGGGCGAGGCTCATGGATGAGCCGAGCAATCCTGGTCCTCCCAAATCCAAGCCGCGCCTCCTTTCGGGCTGCCATATCTCGGCGCGGTGATACAGCTTGCGCCGCCGCAGGCCGGCACCCTCGCTCGCATTCGCGATGGGGCAGTACTGGCCAGCTCCATTTCGTGGCCCAGCCTTTGCGCTCCACGACGCAGTATGCTGCGAAGAGAATTCATCGGCAAAGTCCCTGAGGGAAAATGATCCTTTACAGCTGCCATGGTGCCGCCAAGCAGGTCACCGGTTCGTGTCACCTGATCACCTGCAACGATCGGCGCGTGCTGATCGACTGCGGACTGTTTCAGGGAAGCCGCGATGTCGAAAAGGCGAACGCTCAGCCGTTCGAGTTCGATCCGGCGGGCATCGACGCAGTGCTGCTCACCCACGCCCACCTGGACCACTGCGGCCGCATCCCGCTGCTGGTGCGTCAGGGCTTCCGCGGTCGCATTTTCACGACCTCCGCCACTCGCGAGCTGGCCCGCGTCGTGATGGTCGATTCGGCCGGTATCCAGGAAGAAGACGCGCGCCGGGCGCAGCGCAGCAATCGTCGCGGCGAGGTGATTGCGCCGCCGCTGTACACGCTGGACGATGCGTTTCACGCAATGGATTTCTTCGCTGCCGATGTGGCCTATGGTGAAACCGTGCAGGTCACCAAAGGCATCAGCGCGCGTTTTCTCGATGCCGGTCACATTCTCGGCTCGGCTTCGATCCTGCTGGAACTCGATGACGGCCAGCAGCAGCGCAGCATGCTGTTCTCGGGCGACATCGGCAATCCGGGCCGACCCATCGTGCGCGATCCGACGCCGGCGCCGAGTGCCGACTACGTGACCATGGAGAGCACCTACGGCGATCGGTCGCACCGCACGGTGCCGGACTCCGTCGACGAGCTTTATCAGGCTATTCGCGAAACGGTGGCCAGACGCGGCAACGTGGTGATTCCAACCTTCGCGCTCGAACGCACGCAGGAAATTCTCTACTACCTGCATCGCGGCATGCGTGAAAACGCGATTCCTGAAAACGTTCAGGTGTTTCTCGATTCGCCGATGGCGATCTCGGCCACCGAGATATTCCGGCGACATCCGGAGTGCTTCGATCAGCCGTTTCTGGATGAACTGCAACACGGCGACCCGTTCGCCATGCCGGGGTTGCATTTCACCCGCGATACCAGCGAGTCGATGGCGATCAACAACATCGACAGCGGTGCGATCATCCTGGCCGGATCCGGCATGTGCAACGGCGGTCGCGTGCGCCATCACCTCAAGCACAACCTGTGGCGCGAGCGCAGCAGCGTGGTGTTCGTCGGTTACGCCGCCGAGGGGACTCTGGCGCGGCGAATCGTCGATGGCGCGACCCGCGTGCGCATTTTCCGCGAAGACATCCAGGTGCGTGCAAAGGTGTGGACGATCAACGGATTCTCGGCGCATGCCGACCAGCCGGCGCTGCTCGCATGGCTGGGAGACACGCCGCGGCGCAAGGTATTTCTCGTGCACGGCGAATACGATCGCGGCATGCGGGCGCTGCAGGAAGTACTGCGCGCGCGCGGCTTCGACTGCCAGCTGCCGGGAATGAACGAGCCGATCAAGATCGACTGATCCCGGAAGTGATCGAGGCGATTCGTGCAGCCTGCGTTCGGCGTCGTGGATCTCTTCGAGAGGCGAGTGCCGGCGACTGGGCAATTCCTTGACCAAGCGGCGAAACATTGCGGCCCGTGTGGTCCAGCCGTGGCGGTCAAGTTCTGCGCGCAGCGCCTCGAACAAGGCCCACAAATCAGCGCATCGCGATTCGGGCAGTCGTGTCTTGCGACCGGGTCTTTGCATCCGCGATACGCTTCCAAGGAATCGACCGGTACTACGGGCCGCCTTACAAGCCAGGCTGCCGCCGAGACACAGTTCCAGCGTGCATGCGAGGAAGAATCCTGACGAGCGCGGAGTCCCGATGGGCTCGCGGCTGGGAAAACCGAGAGCGGTTCGATCTGTGGGCCGAAAGCGATCTGGGGGGCGAGACTGTAGGTGAACACCAGGTGCTTGGCACGAAGATGCAAGCTGCTAAGCTAACCAATCTTCATGGCCGCAGCGATCTACCGTTTCCGCAACTTCCGCCTCGACCCGCTGGCGCGCGAGCTGTATCAGGACGACAAGCTGGTTGCGTTGCCGGTAAGCACGCTCGACTGTCTGATCTATCTTATCCGCCACCGCGACCGCTCGGTCGGTCGCGACGAGTTGGCCTCTGCAGTTTGGGGCCGGGCCGATGTCAGCGAGGCATCGCTGAGCCATGCCATCATGCGATTGCGTCGACTGCTGGGCGATACCGGCAACGACCAGAACAGCATCCGCACCGTGCAGCGGCTCGGCTACCGCTGGATCGTCGAGCCGACGGTCGAGCAATCCGCCGAACCGCCAGTGGTTGCACCCGCCCGCGCTGCCACGAATGCCGGCGAGGCGGCCAGATTCCGTCGCACGTCGGTATGGTGGATCGTCGCGCTGGCACTATTCGTCGCCGCCTTCGTGGTTTTCGGCACGATTGCGATATTTTCGAGATCGCGTGGCAGCTCCGAGGCTCGGGGCGAGCCCGCCGCGGCTGGTCGACTGCCTGCAATGGTGCTGCCGGCGGACGTCGCCGCCTCAAGTGAGTGGCGCTGGTTGCGCCTGGGGCTGATGGATCTGATTGCGAACCGCCTGCGCAAGGGGCATCTCGCGACGACGCCGAGCGAAACCGTCGTAAGCTTGGTCAACGCGCATCGGCTTAACGGTGACCGGCTGATCGGCGGTACCCGCGTCCTGATCAGGCCGCACGTCGAGCACGCCGGCGGCGCGTGGAATGTCCGCCTCACCGCGCAGGCGGACGGGCGCGAGCTGAT
>JBAVZT010000132.1:0-5650 GCA_049588955.1 Rhodanobacteraceae bacterium
CGGATACTCGGTGCCAGGGACGACGAGTGGCGCTCACCCTCCGCGCTCGGTCGTCCGCTGCCGTTTGATCGCGAGCTGCCGCGTGGGGCATCGCGCTTCGAGGGACCGATGAACACGCCGGTCGGCGATCTGTTCGTGCTGTCGCAGGGCGTCGACTGGACCAACGGCAGGCACCGTTTGCATTTGACCTTCCATGTCGCCGAGGACGTCGGCGTGTTGCAGCGCCAAGTGGATGTCTACCGCCGCACGCTGATGATCTGGCTCGGCGCACTCGGCGTGTTGCTGCTGCTGCTGCTGATGTCGGTGTTGCGATGGAGCATGGCGCCGTTGCGCAAGGTCGTAAGCGACCTCGACAAGGTCGAACGCGGCAGCCAGCAACGGCTCGGCTCCAGCTACCCGCGCGAGCTGTCGGGCCTCGCCGCGAGTCTCGACAACTTCATCGATGGCGAGCGCGATCGGCTCAAGCGCTATCGCAACACCCTTTCCGATCTCGCGCACAGCTTGAAGACCCCGCTTGCGGTCATGCGCAGCCAGCTCGAATCCGACGGCGGCGGCGATCAGTTGCGCTGGACCGTGCTCGAGCAGGTCGGGCGCATGGACGAGATCGTTGCCTACCAGTTGTCGCGTGCGGCGACTTCGGGCCATCAGACCTTCGCCGCACCGTTGCCGGTCGAACCCTTCGCCGAGGAAATCGTGCAGAGCCTCGAAAAGGTCTATCAAAGCAAAGGCATCCTGTGCGAATTCGACATCGATGCCAGCGCGCGCTTCCACGGAGAGCAAGGCGACCTGATGGAGCTGCTCGGCAATCTGCTCGAGAACGCCTTCAAATGGGCTGCGCACCGGGTCGCGTTGAGCGCACGCGCCGTGCCCGCCATGGGCGCGCGTCGCCCCGGCCTCGAACTGGTATTCGACGATGACGGCCCGGGCATCGCCGAGGACCGGATCGAGCACCTGTTGCAGCGTGGCGTGCGTGGCGATGAGCGCACGCAAGGCCACGGCATCGGCCTCGCCATCGTGCAGGACATTCTCAGGGCCTATCGCGGCGAACTTGCGGTCATGCGCTCGCCGACTCTCGGCGGTGCCCAGTTCGTTGTGCAGATCGCCCCGGGTTGAGTCAACCGCTGGACCCGCGATGACGGTGGGTTACGCTCGGCTCAACCATGTGGGGGGCTTGCGCTTGGTGAACGCGCACGCGCGTAGCCGAAACCGAATGTAGGATGGGTTGAGCATAGCGATACCCATGCGGCTGAACTTCACTGCGGTAGGTTTGGACTGGTTCAACCACTTTGCGAGGTTCGCTGTGAATGCGCGCCGCGTGCCTCATCCGAAAAACCAGTAGCACACCGCAATCGAGGCCAGCACGCCCGCAAGATCAGCAATCAGCGCGCAACCAACCGCATGGCGTGCGCGACGGATGCCGACCGCGCCGAAATAGACGGCCAGAACATAGAACGTGGTTTCGGTGCTGCCCTGCATCGTGGCCGCGAGCAGGGACGGAAAACTGTCGGCGCCGGAGTGGTGCATGGTCTCGATCAGCATCGCGCGCGCGGCGCTGCCGGAGAACGGTTTGACCAGCGCGGTCGGCAGCGCATCGACGAAGCGCGTGTCCCAGCCGATCCAGGCGGATACGGCGCGGATGCCGTCGAGCGCGAAATCGAGCGCGCCCGAGGCGCGCAGCACGCCCACGGCGCACAGCATCGCAACCAGGTACGGCAACAGGTCGCGCGCGACATCGAAGCCCTGCCTGGCACCCTCGACGAAACTTTCGTACAGCGGCACCTTCTTCCACGCGCCGGCCAGCAGAAACGCCATGATGATGCCGAACAGGACGAGGTTGCCGAGCAGCGACGACACCGATGCAAGCGCGCCGGACGACAGACCCGCCAGTACCGCCATGAAAACAGCTAGCAGCACCGCGATCGTCCCGAGCCACGCGAGCACCACGACGTCCCAGAGCCGCAGCCGCTGCATCACGGCGACGCTCAGCAAACCGGCCAGCGTCGATGCGCTGGTCGCAAGCAGCGTCGGCAGGAACACCAGCGTTGGATCGCTCGCGCCGGCCTGCGCGCGATACATGAAGATCGACACCGGCAACAAGGTCAGCGACGAAGCGTTGAGCACGAGAAACAGGATTTGCGCATTGCTCGCCGACGTGTCGCTCGGGTTGAGCGTCTGCAACTCGCGCATCGCGCGCAGCCCGATCGGCGTCGCGGCGTTGTCGAGTCCGAGCGCGTTCGCGGCGAAATTGAGCGTGATCAGGCCGATCGCCGGATGCCCGGGCGGAACCTCGGGCATCAACCGACGGAACAACGGACCGAGCAGCCGCGCGAGCGCCGCCACCAGCCCGGCCTGCTCGGCGATGCGCAAAAAACCGAGCCACAAGGTCAGCGTGCCGAACAACAGCACCATCACGGCTACCGAGAGCTTGGCCATGTCGAACAGGCTCGAGACCATCGAGGCGAATACACCCGGATCGCCCCCGATCAGCCAGCGCCCGCACGCTGCGAGCGTCGCCGCCAGAAAAAAACCGAACCAGAGCCTGTTGAGCATGAATGCCGCTGTTGAGACTTGCGTAATACGGTTAGAAGAATCTGCTCTTCCCGGCCATTCTCGCGAAAGCAGGAATCCATTGACACCAGCGCCGACCTGCGCGCAAGCATCGCACACGCGCAGCGTCGATGCGTCGCGTAGCGTTGCCGCACCATCAGCGGACCACAGCGGCTGGTCTTGGCCAAGAACGATCAGAGCCGATCGCTTCTCCCGCTGGCGGGAGAAGCTGCCGGCAGGCTGATGAGGGTGACGCAAAGCGCATGAGACGGGCGCAAGCAGCAACAGCTCAGCAACGGGATGACGGGTCGGCAAGTTCTCGTTCCAGCGCAAAAAAGCCGAAAATGCGCATGATCCTTCCGGTCCGACCGAAACACCTCCCTGATGTCGCAACTCGCCCTGTTCGGCACCGACCGCCAATCCTTGATCGACGACGCGAGCGGTAAGGTCCTCTATTTGCCCGGTTGCGTTTCAGCCGAGCAGGCGCAGTCGTGGTTCGACTTGCTGTACGAAGGCATTGCGTGGAAGCACGAGCGACGCATGATGTACGAGCGCGAAGTCGATGTGCCGCGCCTGGTCGCGGGCTTCCGGCTCGATGACAGGGAACTGCCAAACCCGCTGGCCGAAGCTGCGACGCTGGTCGAGCGCGTCACCGGTGCGCGATTCAACAGTGTCGGCCTCAACTGCTACCGCGACCGCAATGACAGCGTCGCACCGCACCACGATCGTCTCGGCGAAATCGTCGCGGGCCATCCGATCGCATTGCTGTCGCTCGGCGCGATGCGGCGCATGATCATCCGCGCCAAGGCGACACCACGCCGCTCGCTCGCGATCGACCTCGAAGCCGGCAGCGTGCTCCTGATGGACTACACCTCGCAGCTCCACTATCTGCACGGCATCCCGAAACAGAAAACCGCCGTCGGCCCGCGCATCAGCGTCGCATTTCGCGCGCGATCGCCGCGCAAGCGGCCTTCGAAATCGTGATAATGCGGCAGAGACGGGCGCGCCACCCATCCAACATCTCGTTTCGTGACCGACCTTGCGTACTCGAATATTCCAGATCGACGCATTCACGACGCGCTGCTTCGCAGGGAATCCAGCCGCGGTAATGCCGCTTGAAACGTTCCCCCACGACTCGGTAATGCAGGCAATCGCGGCCGAGAACAATCTTTCCGAGACCGCGTTTCTGGTCGCCGATGCCGGGGACTGGCGCCTGCGCTGGTTTACGCCGGTCCTCGAAGTTCCGCTATGCGGTCACGCTACGCTCGCGAGCGCGGCGGCCGTTATGGAGCGTCTCCAACCCGGTCGCACGAGCGTGGTTTTTCATAGCGCAAGCGGACCATTGACCGTCAAGCGAACGCGTGAGGCTTACCTTATGGACCTGCCCGCGCGAGCCTCGCGGATCATCGCGGCAGCCCCCGGACTTGTCGACGCGCTCGGCACCGTTCCGCTCGAAGTCGCCATGAATGAATTCAACTATCTCGCGCGACTCGAAACGGCGGCCGCGGTTCGGACGCTCGCGCCGGACATGGCGCTGATCGCCCAACTCGATCGCAATGGCCTGATCGTGACCGCTCCGGGCGATGCGGAATACGACTTCGTGAGCCGTTATTTCGCGCCGGCGAAAGGCATACCCGAGGATCCGGTTACGGGCGCCGCACACTGCATGCTCGCGCCGTACTGGGCCCAGCGATCGGGTAAAAACGAATTTCACGCGTTTCAGGCTTCTTCTCGCGGCGGCGAATTGCACTGTCGCGTGGTTGGGAGTCGCGTAGAGATCGAAGGTGCCTGCGTGTTCTATCTCGAAGGCGAAGTAGAGTTCTGAACAGAGGTTCGCAGTGGGCAAGCATCCGCCGTCGCCGTAGGACCACATCCGTGAGGACCGAACCGATTACGCAACGCATCGGCATCATGGCGATCTACGCGGCACTGAATGCGCTGCTCGTGCCGCCAATATCCCGGGCCATCGGACGTAACCGCGCGCGCGAATGCGATGAAGCGTGGCGGGAACGGCGACCTCGATGCGGATGCTGCTGCCGCCCGTATCCCCTCTTCTCCGTAGCCAAGGAGTGCAGACGATGAACGTCGCCGAACTGCGAGCGATCGCGCTGGCGCTTCCCGGTACGGTCGAGCAACCGCATTTCGATCGCACGTCGTTTCGGGTGCGCACGAAGATTTTTGCGACGGTTTCGCCCGACGAAAAGCATGTGCACGTATTTGTCGACGAGGCTCAGCGCGAAACCATGATCGCATTCGATCCGGACGTCTACGAAAAGTTGTGGTGGGGGCGGAAAGTCGTTGGACTTCGTGTTGCGCTCGCATCGGTCGTGCCTGCGGACATCGCCGCGTTATTACGTTCGGCCTGGCGTCGCAAGGCGCCGAAAGGTCTGGTGCGCGTGCTCGAGGATGCCCGTTGAGAAGCCGGCGAGGTTCGCAAACTTGCCTTCGTCAGCCTGGGTCGGCCAAGCACGAACCAATGAGGCCGCCGCCAGTACTCGCGGATTTGCTGCATTTCTGGTTTGGCGACGATCCCGACGATGCGGCATTGCTCGCGCGGAAGTCGCCGGTCTGGTTTGAGAAGAACGCAGCGGTCGATGCCGAAATCCGCGAACGCTTCGGCGCACTGCGCGGGGCGGCGATTGCGGGCGAACTCGCGCCGTGGAATGAAACGCCGCATGGGCGACTCGCGCTGATCGTGCTGGTCGATCAGTTTTCGCGCAATCTGTTTCGTGACGATGCGCGTGCGTTCGAGCACGATGGATTGGCACGCGCGTGGGCGCGCGAGGCGGTCGCGACGGCGGCCGATCGCGCGTTGCGGCCGGTCGAACGGATGTTCGTGTATCTGCCGTTCGAGCATTCCGAATCGCTGGCCGATCAGGAATGGGCGGTCGCCCTGTTTACCGGATTGCGCGATGAGGTTGCGCCGGCGCAGCGCGAGGCGTTCGACGGCATCCTGCATTTCGCCGGACGGCATCGCGACATCGTCGCCCGTTTCGGACGCTTTCCCCATCGCAATGCGGTGCTCGCTCGCGCATCCACGCCGGCGGAGCTCGAGTTTCTGAAACAACCCGCATCGTCGTTTTGAGTCAGCATGAAGCGACTC
>JBAVZT010000133.1:0-7289 GCA_049588955.1 Rhodanobacteraceae bacterium
CTTCGTGCATGTCACGGTGGACAAGCATGGCCAGCGGGAAACATTCACCGCGGCATTCGTGGTGGGCTGTGACGGCGCGCACAGCACGGTGCGCGAATTGCTGCGGCTGCCGTTCGAAGGCGGCGAATACCGCCAACGCTTCATGCTGGCCGACATCGAGACCGACACGGCCCTGCCCGCAGCAGAGATGCAGTTGTGCCCGAACAGGAAGGGGCCGCTCGCGATCTTTCCGATGAGCGCGACGCGCCGCCGCATCGTGGCGATGGTCGATCAGCCGGAAGGCGATGCGCCCTCGCTCGATCTGGTAAACCGGCTGCTCGCCGAACGCGTGCCCGCCGGCATCACGGCGCTCGCCCTTCACTGGAGCGGATATTTTTGGATCCACCACCGCCATGTCACACAAATGCGCCAGGGACGCATGTTCGTCGCAGGGGACGCCGCCCACATCCACAGCCCCTTCGGCGGCCAGGGGATGAACACGGGCCTGCAGGATGCCTGGAACCTGGTCTGGAAACTTGACCTGTTCCTGCGCGGCCACGGCAACGAGGCGCTGCTGGACAGCTACAACGACGAGCGCATTCCGGTGATCAAGGGTGTCATCGAAACCACGGACCACCTGACCCGTGCCATGGGTACCCCGAACCGCCTGGCCGAGGCCTTGCGCGACGTGGTGATTCCCATGGTTTCCCGGCTCGCGCCGTTTCAGCACGCGCTGGTGCAGCGGCTCTCGGAGCTCGGCATCGACTATCGCGGCAGTCCGATCGTGGAGGGGGCCGGCAAACGCTACATCGACGATTCGATGCGGGGTGGCGCGGGCATGTGCAGCCGCTACCTGCTGCTTCTGGATAAAAACGCGTCAGCGCCGGTCATGAACGTTGCCAGACGGCTCGCCGACACGTTCGCAACGTTGGTCGAACTGCGGCCGACGGAACACCACGCCGTGACGCTCGTTCGGCCCGACGGCTACGTGGCCTTCTCCGCCGCAAGCAGCAACGACGATGCACTGGAGTCGGTGCACGCGTTGCTGGACGTGCAGACATCGGCCTGAAAGAACGTGTACTCGAAATTGGAATCCCCCGCCGCGGGTTCGACATTCCGGCACTGGCCGGAAGGATCGTCGACTCGACACCGCATTCTTGTTGGGTAATGAGGTTGTACGGATGAGCAAGAATTGGTTAGGGGGTGGTTTCCTTGCATTCGACGGCCCACTTCGATCGAACGCACGACACGTGCACTGAACGGAATCCAGCACATGCCAACTTATCGTGTCACCGAAAACATCGCGGCGCCCGCCGCCCGAGTCTGGGCGTCGCTGCGCAACGTGCTCGCGTGGCCGGAATGGCTGCCCACGGTTACCTCCGTCACGCCCCTCGGCGTCAGCAACCTCGAGATCGGCGCGCGCTTCCGCGTGCTGCAACCGAAGCTTCGTCCGGCGACCTGGGAAGTCGTGTCCGTCCGCGAAGGCGAGGGCTTCGTCTGGCAGGCCGGATCGCCCGGCCTCGCCATGAGTGCCGGTCATGTCGTCGAACCAACGGGTCCGGAAAGCTGCAAACTCACCCTCGAGTTCACTTTCTCCGGCCGGCTGTCGCCGCTCGCCGGCCTGCTCGCCGGATCACTCACGCGACGCTATATCGCCACCGAAGCCGCTTCGCTCAAGGTTGTGGCCGAAGCTGATGGCTCTCCAGCGTCACGCCGAGCAATACGCTAAGGAGAAAGACGTGCCCGGCGATGGGCGCCAATCCAACGGCCATGGGTTCGGAACATTTCTTGTTGGCCGGACGCATCGGCCCGAACACAGTTGGTATGGCAAGAAATGAATCTGACCCCCTTTCTTCGTGCGCCGATTGCCAGCGGCGCTAACCGAAATCCGGTTCCTGCAACTGCCGGACCTCGCACTCCAGTTCCCATCCGTCGGCAACGTGCAGTTCGACGAAGCGCTCGGTCAGCACAATGGCCTCGTCCAGCGACTCGGCATCCAGCATCGCGTAGCCGCCGAACGACTTCCTTGGTTTCGGTGAACGGTCCGTCGACCACGCTGATCCGGCCGCCGCGCAACCGGACGCGCTTGCCGTCGGCAGTCGGCGCAAGCCCCGCGGTGTCGAGCAGCTTTCCGGCGCTTTTCATTTCCGTCATCAGCTTGCCCATCTCACTCATCAGGCGCTCGCTGGGCTGCATGCCGGTGTTTTCCTGAATCCGGATCATCGAAAGAAATCGCATCGCTGGTCTCCTTTGGGAATTGTCGAACGGCCGCGCCGGCGCTTGGCCGGTTTGCGGCTTCCATCCCATGCGACGAACGACGCGGTGCGGATTCGACAAATCACCGAATTCGCGGCCTGAGGATTGTCTGGACGAATCGTGAAAACCGCGATCGTCGCCAGTGGCTACATGCGCTCTTTCGCCGAGCGATAACCCAGGTTCCTGTCGCGCTTGCCGACCGCGGCCACGATGACCACGACCGTTCGATCGTCCACCTGATACACCAGCCGGTAGCCGATCGTTCGCGACTTGATCTTGCAGCAGTTCGGCATGCCGTGCAGGCGCGCCGATGCAACGTGTGGATGTTCCAGTCGCTCGCGCGACTTGTTTTTCAGCTGGTCGCGTATCGCAGGCGCAAGCTTGCGCCATTCCTTCAGGGCAGACTCGACTAAGGCGAGGCTACAGGTCATCGAGCGCGACCTTCACCCGGCGCTCCTTGCCGCGCGACCGCACCCGTTCGGCCAGCTCGAGGGCTTCCAGCCGATCGAGCAGACGCTTGTAGGTCTCCGCGGGAACCAGATAGGCGCTGGGCTTGTTGTGCACGAGCACAATCACGGACTCACCATCGGCGGCCTCGATGACCGCACTGGGGTTGCGCTTGAGTTCCGTAATGCTGATGCTCGCGTCGGCGAGGATGGTTTCCATATTCATCTCCAAATCAGGAGACGAATAATGCGCTATATCGGCCGCTTCAACTTCTGCTCACCATCCCGCCAGTACATCGCCCTCGCCGCGCCAAATCAACGGCTGGCGGCAAGTCGAGCTGACCCAGTCTTTCACGACCCGGTCTTCCACCCCGTTTTCCCTCTCCCGACTGCAACGCTGATCAAGCTGCCGTCGATCTCTCCTGGCTGCCACGCGATTTCACCATGCCGTGCTTGCGCAACAGTGCACGCAGTTGGTGATAGCTGAGTCCGAGCAACGGCGCGGCCTCGGTCTGGTTGTAGCGGGCTTCGGCGAGCGCACGTTCGATCAGATCGACTTCGAGGCGGGTCGTTTCCGATTTGATGTCGCAGGGAAGATGGATCGACCTTTCAGAGGATGGCACCGTGACCTCTTCGGCTTCGACATCGGCTTCGGCTTCGACATCGACCGCTGGCCGGAAGACGGAAACAAAGGGATCGAAAACGATCGCGTCGACCGGTTCGCCTGCAGGCGCGCGATGAACCGATCGCTCGATCACGTTCTTCAATTCACGCACATTGCCCGGCCATGGGTAATGGATCAGCGCGACATGGGCAGACTCGGTGAAACCGGCGAACAGTTTCCGATCCAGCTCGCGACTCATGTTGACGGCAAAGTGCTCTGCCAATCGGATGTTGTCTCCGCTGCGCGCGCGCAGCGGCGGAACCGTCAACACGTCGAACGCCAGCCGGTCGAGCAGGTCAGCGCGAAATTCTCCGGCACGTACCGCTGCCGGCATGTCGGTGTTGGTGGCGCCGACTATGCGCACGTTCACCGTCAATGTCTCGCTGCCGCCGACGCGCTCGAACTGGCCGTACTCAACCGCGCGCAGGATCTTTTCCTGCACGCGCAGCGAGACGGCGGCCAGTTCGTCGAGAAACAGCGTGCCGCCGTGGGCCTGCTCGAAGCGGCCGACGTGGCGACGGGTTGCGCCGGTGAAGGCACCCGCCTCATGGCCGAACAACTCGGTCTCGAGCAGGGCTTCGGTCAAGGTCGCACAGTTGAGCTTGACCAGCGGAGCCTCCCAGCGCGGCGACAGGTAATGCAGTCGCGCGGCAATCAACTCCTTGCCGGTGCCGCGCTCGCCGATGACCAGCACCGGCTTGTTCACCGCGGCTACCCGCGAGGCGTGTTCCAGCAGATCCAGAAAGGCCGGCGACTCACCCAGCATGGCCGTGGATTCAGTGTCGAATGAGAGTGGATCGGGCATCGGTTTCACGCGGTTTCGGCGCAGGGGTCGGGATGACGGGTGCTGCCCTGCACTATCCATATTGACTTATATTTAGTCAACTTGCCTATATTAAAGCTAGATTGACCTTTCAGAAAAACGCCCGCCGTCGATGATCTGAAAATAAATTATTATCTTTCAATGCGTTATCTACGAACACGGACTTGGCACGACACCTGCTCCATGAACCTCGTGGCCCTTCACCCCACGAGGCAAGCAAACATGGGCGTTTTTTCGAGAATGAGCGACATCATCAACTCCAACATCAACGCGATGCTGGACAAGGCCGAAGAACCGGAAAAAGTAGTGCGGCTGATCATCCAGGAAATGGAGGACACCTTGGTGGAAGTGCGCTCCGCTGCGGCACGCGCGATAGCCGACCGCAAGGAACTGGAGCGCCGCATGGCCTACGCCACGCGCGAAGCCGACGAGTGGCAACGGCGGGCGGAGCTGGCCATCACCAAGGGGCGGGACGACCTGGCCAAGGCGGCGCTGGTCGAAAAGAAGCGCATGGATGGCGCACAGGCGTCGCTCAAGGAGCAATACGATCAGGTCGAACTGGGCCTGGCCAAACTCAACGACGACATCGCCGCGCTGCAGGTCAAGTTGTCCGATGCCAAGCGTCGCCAGAAGACCTTCGAATCCCGTCACCATACGGCGGCCCATCGCCTGAAGGCGCGCAGCCGGATCCACGACGAGCGCATCAACCATGCGTTGGGCCGGTTCGAGCACTACGAGCGCAAGCTGGAGCACATGGAAGGCAAGGTCGAAGCGTACGACCTGGGCAAACCGAACGATCTCGACCGCGAATTCGCGGACCTGGAGACCAACGATCACGTCGAGGCCGAGCTGGCTGCATTGAAGGAACGCATGGGTTCGGCAAAAGCCACTGACACGAAGTAGGAGACGAACAGGATTTGGTGAGCGCGTTCGCCTTTCTGCATCGTCATCGCCGTGTCGTGGCTTGATCATGCACTGGATGACCGAACGCCAGTGCGCGCAACGCACGAAGTGTGAAGACGAAAAATGGCTGTCGGGATTTTTGGCACTGGCCAACGGGATGGAGGCCGCTTGAAGGCGCTCGAATCCATCCCGGATACACAGAGCACCCACCGGAGGAACAAGGCATGAACCATTCACGGGACGAACATTGCTCGCGCCCGTTCTTTCGCAACCCGGAACGCGGTGTGATCCTGGGCGTATGCGCGGGTATCGCCGAAAGTTTCGAATGGCCGCTGTGGATGACGCGCATGGGCGCACTGGCTGTGGGTTGGTTCTTCCCGGTGACCGCCGTGGTCGCCTATGTCGGTGCTGCCCTGATCCTGCCCGAGCGACCGCTGCGCTATTGCGGCGATGGCGATGAACGCAGATTCTGGCAATCACGCAGCAACCGGAGCTGAGTCATGAGATACCACGGCAACGGGCGCGCGGAGCGCCTTTACCGCGATCCCGGCCAGGGCAAACTGATGGGCGTGTGCGCGGGACTGGCCGACTATCTTGGTTGCAACGTCACCTTCATCCGCATCCTTGCGATCATTGCGCTGTTCTGGTTCCACGCCCTGACGCTGATTGCGTACCTCCTGCTCGGTTGCACGCTGCCGACCCGGCCGGACGCGCTCCACGACGGGGATACCGATGAGGAATTCTGGCGCGGCGCGAGGCGCTCAGCGGCTGAGGCCTGTCGCGATATCCGCGACCGCTTTCGCGAGCTCGACATCAGGCTGCAGCGCATGGAAGGCTACGCCACTTCGCGTCGATACGACCTCGACCGCCAATTTCGCGATCTGGAAGACTAGGAATCAATGATGGAAAACGGCCAACTCTTCGTCCTCGGAATCATCGTCATCGTCTTCGGGGCTCGCATCGTTCGGGATCACCTGCGCATGAAACACATGCAGCCACGGGAAAACCCGCAATATCAGGCCCGCATCGACGCACTTGAGCAACGCGTGAAGACGCTCGAGCTCATCATCACCGACAAAGGCTACGACCTGAAACGGGAATTCGAAAAGCTGTGAAGCTGCCGGAACGTCACGGGTGCTACGATTCTAGACCTGACCCCGGCGCTTCGCTCGTAAGTGAACCTGACCCCGTTCTTGGATCCAGCGCCATAACGGAGGAACAGCACCATGTTGACCATCATCGATGGACTTCCGGATCACGTGATCGGCATCAGGATCAACGACAAGTTGCGCGCCGAGGATTACGAGAAACAGCTCGTCCCACTGGTCAATGAGAAGCTGAAGAATCACCGCAAGCTCGACTTGCTGTGCTGCATCGATGGTGAATGGAAAGGCATGGAGGCCGGCGCGGTGTGGCAGGACCTGCGGCTGGGGCTGGGAAGGATCGGCCACTGGGCGCGCATGGCGATCGTCAGCGACATCAAATGGCTGGAGAACGCCGTCAAGTTGTTCAGGGTGTTTTCGCCCGGAGAACTGCGGCACTTCGACAGCGACGATTACGCGGCTGCCAGGGAATGGGTCTGCGAGCAGGACCGCGCGCGCATCAGCATCACGCTCGATGGCGATGCCGGGATCCTGGTGCTGGCGCCAGTCGCGGACGAGGCGCTGAGCGAAGACGATTTCGAGGCCGTCGGCAAGGCGATCGACGATTATCTCAAGGACCATGACCGACTTCACGGCATCCTGATACACAGCCGGAAATTTCCCGGCTGGCAGAGCGTCGGCGCGTTGTTCGCACACCTGAAGTTCGTCAACAGCGTGCACGACAAGATCAACAAGATTGCCCTGGTTACCGACAGCCCAATGGGAACGTTCGCCGACCGCGTGCTTGATCCGTTGATGCTGGCCAAGATCCGCAAATTCGGCTACGACGAGCGCGACGAGGCCATGAGCTGGTTGCAAGGCTGAGCGCCAACGTCAGTAGCCGACGAACGCACCGCGGCCATGAAAATAGCCCTGCCATCTCAGCCGCGGCTTCACTGACCCGCACTCCATCACATGACCGAAACACTCGCCACGTTGGCTGCTCCCTGCTCGCATGCGGTCGAAATCAGGAAGAGCCGCTTCCTCGCGCAAGCGGTGCCAGCAGACTCGCCCGAAGTCGCCATGGCATTTGTCGACAGCCTGCGCGACAACGGCGGCGGTCATCATTGCTGGGC
>JBAVZT010000134.1:0-5869 GCA_049588955.1 Rhodanobacteraceae bacterium
AACGGGATGTGTAGTAGGGAATCACGAAGACCTCCTCCAAGATGAGTGTGAAGTGATTCGGCCGCGGAAAAATCACCGCGGTTCGTCGCGCACCGTCGCTCCGGCGTGCGCGCACGACTACGTACCAAGAGGAAGCTGAATCGTCAAGGATTCATATCACATAACTCATTGATAGGTAAATATTTTTTGCGCGATGCAACAAATTAGTCCGGACAGATCGGACTCGCGCCTAGCGTGATGCCGGCAAGGCATCGAGGCGTTCCCTGGCGACGGCACGAATCCAGTCCGGATTGCTTGGCTCGTTGACCTGGCTCATCAGGAACTGACGATAGTCGTTCGCGGGCATCGCCTTCTCGGCCTGGTCGAATGCGGTGCGTATACCCGACCGCGCCTCGTGGTTGTACGGATCGAGACTCAATGCTTCGGCGAATGCAGGAATCGAATCCCCGCCGTAGCCGGCGGCAAGATACTCGCTGCCATCGTGCAGATCCCTGGCCAGCGTCGCCGCCTGTTGCGGCTGGAGATTGGAGCGCGCCAGGTAACTCTGTATCGGGTCGGACAGCAACCAGGCGCTGGTCCCGAGGACGGCAATTGCCAGAATCGCCGCGGCGCCGATACGCCGCCAATCGAGTCCGCGATAGGCGCGCAGAAACGCGGCGGCATCCTCGTGGCGCTCGGCGCGTTTGAAGGAAAGCGCCTTGCGCAATGCACGCCATTGCACGCGCGATACCGAGCGCGGGCGCGCCGGCCGGCGGCGCAACTCGCTCGCCTGATCGGCGCGCAGGTGATCGAACGGGTGCGCCCCGGTATGCAGGGCGAATACGATGCATCCGAGTGCATAGACGTCGTCGGACGGAGTCGGCCGTTCACCGGAGAGCATTTCCGGACTCGCATAATCGACCGTCAATGCGCCGATGTCGTCGGCATCGAATACGTTGTCGTGCTCGAGTCGGCGCGCGATACCGAAATCCAGCACCTTGGGCTCGCCATCCTTCGCGACCATGACATTGGATGGCTTGAGGTCGGCGTGGGTGATGCCGTGCGAGTGCGCGTAACTTACCCCGGCAAGAATGCCGGTCGCGATGCGCTCGCGCTCATCCTTGTCGAGCGGGCGCGCGGCGAAATCATGCAGCCGCTGCTGCAACGATTCACCTTCGAGCACTTCCATGGTAAGAAACACCAACGCGTCGTCGCGATCGAAATCGAACACCTTGACGACGTTCGGATGGTTCAGCGTCTGCGCGTGTTTCGCCTCGCGCTGAAGCGAAACAAACGCCAGGTCGAAGCCATCCAGAGCCGCGGACAGAAATTTGATCGCGACCCACTGATCGGGATCCTGTGCCTCGACCTTGCGCAGATCGCGTGCGCGAAAAACGGCGCCCATGCCGCCGCGCCCGAGCTCTTCGACGAGTTCGAACCGCGATTTGATGACTTGCCCGCGTTCGGGCAATTCGCTGCGCCCGATCGCGCTTGGCGCGGTTGGTGCGCGCGATCTCGACGAAGGTTTGCCGGACGGCACCTGACCCGACAGTTGCGTGGCGGCGAGATGCTTTGGTTCGCCCCGGCCCGGGGCTTGGTTCGCGCCATCGCGTGGAGAGGAGAGGTGTGTGGTGGCGGCATGCTGGAGGCGATCGCCACCACCGCTCTTGCGCGCCGGCATCGGCGAGGACACCTGCGTGGCGGCTGCGGATTTCGAGTGCGCTTGGTGACCACCGGGCTTGGCTCCCGGCCGCTGCGCCGATACTTGCGTTACGGCCGCATGTTTCGGCGCGCCGGGTGGCTGGTTGCCTGGTGCGCCATGCGGCTGCTCCACATGGCCGGCGACGGTGGGTGCATCGCGCTCGACCGACTCGCGCGCCTTGTCCGCCACGGGTGTCGCGGATTCGGGTTGCGGCGGCGATGGCGACGAAGCGGGATCCTTGTTCATTCAAGCAGTCAGAACGGTATGCGCGCATCCAGGCGCACGCCCCAGCGCCGCAAGTTGTTCGAGTCGAACAGTTCCATCGCGCCTATGTTGAAATCGACCGTGCGGGTCCCGATCGGCCGACTGTAACCCATGCCGAGTTCGATCGTGCCGTAGCGGCTGTCCGGCTTGGCCATGGCCAGACGCAGGCTCGTGTGGCTGCCATCGAGGTTCGGCACGACAAAACTTGCGAACAGATCGTCCGGCGAGCCGCCACTGTCGGCGTAGTAGAGCAGCCGCGAATACGGCCGGAACGCACCGAGCGTGGTGGCGAAACTGCGATCCACGTAGATACCGGCGGAAAACGAGGTTCCGTTGTCGCTGCGCTTGGCGTAGTCCAGATTGAATGCCGATGGACCGGTCTCGGAAAACGCCGAGTAGTCCGAGCGGATGTAAAGCAACTGCGCCTGCGGCGCGAACGTCCACACGTTGCGAATGATCGTGTAGGTCAGTCCAACGCTGCCCGTGAACTGGCGCACGCTCGGGCTGCTGCTTGCGATATCGCGTCCGAGCGACGTAAAGCCCAGGCCATCGGGCGTCAACTGATACAGCTCGATGACGCGCTTCAGGTCGTAATCGCTGCTGGTGTAGCTGAGCGATCCATCCAGCGCGAGACCGGAGTCGGCGGTGTAACCGGAATACACATGCAGCGATCTGGCATCGGCGTCCAACGAGCCCTGATCGTTGCCGAACGTGGAATTGAGCCGCGACAACCCGATTGCCGCACCGAGAAAGAAATGATTGGTAAACCGGTAGTCGGCACCGCCCGTCAGGGAATACGTGCTGTTGTCGAAGCCGGCATTGCCGAGTTCACGATCCCGCTCGGACCGGCCAAGCGTGCCGTTGGCCCACACACCCCAGCGCGTGCCGCCCAGCAGCGTGCGTTTCTCCTCGTTGGCCTGATTGTCACTGGTGTCGTCGTCATCGGCCTTCAACGTGTCGGCTTTGAATGAATCACCAAGCCCGCCAAGCGACAGCGGGATGCCATCGTTGATCAACGTCAGCCCCTCGAGACTCGCGCCCGACGCCGTCCTGCTGTGCAGTGCCGTCAGCCGCTGAGACAGGTTGCTTTCCTGGTTGGTTACCAGTTGACGGCCGTTGAACGCGAGCGCGGTGGTTTCATCCGGGCTGATCGCAAGCAGGTTGTGCTCGAGTACGAGCGACGCCTCGTCGCGCACGGCCGACGGCGTATTCACGTCGCCGACCACGTCCGAGGCATCGCGGGTGGCCGCGCAACCCGGTTGATCGGCGCCGCCTCCAAATCCAGGCTGACAGAAATCCTGGACCGCCTGCGCGACTTGACTCGCTGCCGGGTCGAGCCCGTCAAGCAGCCCGGCGGCCTCATCGATTGGCGTGCCGCCCGTGATCGTCACGACAACGATCGGGGCCGAACTGCCCGGCACCACCCCGACAATCGGCGTGCCGGACGCGCCCTGGCCCTCGAACGATCCGGCCTGACGCAGGATGTTGAAGCTGCGATCGTCCGTGCTACCGCTGCCATCGAGTACCTGCACCGACACGGTGGCGCCGGCACTCAGACCGGTGCCGTCCACCGACAGCGGCAACGATGCCACACCCGGTGTCGTCGTGTAGTCGGTACCGCGAACGGCATTGCCACCACCGCCGTCAAACGGAATCGACGCACGGCCGTCGATGTTCGAGCAAGTGAGCGTCAGCTCCAGATTGATATCCCGGCTGGTATCGGTTCCTCGGTGCAGGCTCACGGCGTTCACGCCGTCAGCCGGCGCGACGACGAATGCGAATACCACGCTGTCGTCGTCGCATGCGGCAGCCGTCGCCTTGAACGCGTGATCGCTCAACGCAAAGGCGTTGGCGTGGCCGCCCTTGTGGACGACGATGAGTTGCGACTGGCTCGCCGCAGCGATCGGTATCGAGCCGATCGAAAGTGCGGCCAGCAGGCAATGGCGCAACCAGTTACGTCCCATCTGCATGAGTCACCCCTTCCTCATTGCCGCCCCGGAGGCGGAAGATCGAGCGTGTCGTTGCCCGGGTTCCCATCGCCTGGCGCGCTTGCGTGCGCAGTCAGCTCCGAATTGCCGGCCGGTGCTGCGAACAGCGTAATGGTCGCGCCCTCCGGCAGCGATGCGATCGTGCACGTCGAACCCGTGCAGGCTACGCCCTGCATCGGTGGCGGATCCGGGCAAATGACCACAACCGTGCCGCCGCTGCCATCGTCGGCCGTGCACTGGGCCGCATAGCCACCGAACAGGCTGACATTCGCCGCCGGCGACAAGGTCACCGTTACCGGAACGGCGCCGGCCAGATTGACCACATCGAACAGATTCCCGTCGATGCCCGCTGCGGAAAACGCGCGCGCATTGCCGAGCGCGACATCGGTACCCGGCACGGCCTGAACCACCGGATTGGATACCGAGCAGGGGCTGCAAACCGGTTGATCTGCGCCACTCGCGACGACGCTGTTGCTGAGAGTGCCGCTGGCATCAGTGGCAATCGTCGCATTGATCGTGACCCTGCGCGTCCCGGTGAAGCCCGCATCAACAGCGCAGACCAGTTGCTGGCCCGCGGCCGGTTGCGCGGGACTGCACTGGACACCGGCGTCCGCACCAACCGAAATCGAACCGATCATGGTCGGCAACTGATCGGACAGGGTGACCGTGGCAGTGGTCGCCGTACCCGAATTGCGTGCGGTGAGCGTATAGCGGATGGATTGGCCCGGTTGCACCGATACGCCGTCCGCCACGTTCGCGGTCTTGCTCACCTGCACAATCGGGCGGCCCGGCGCCGTCACGGATACCGTTACGCTGGACGTGCAGTTGCTCCCGTTGCAGCCCATCCCATCGGATGGTGTGGCGGTTGCCGTATTGATCACCGCGCCCTGCGCATTCGCCCCGATCGATGCGTTGATCATGTAAGTCACCATGGCGCCAGCCGGCAGACTGGTCAGTGTCTGATCGATGGCACCGCTGCCACTCGCCGCCGCACAACTTATACCTGTGCAGGTCCAGGAAAAACCACTCACTCCCGATGGAAGCGGATCGGCGACGTTGATCGCGCCGGCATCACCGTCACCCGCGTTCGCGACGGTTACGGTGTAAACCACCGTTCCGCCCGGATTCACGGCGCCGACATCGGCGGTCTTGGTCACCACGATATTGGGCATGCCCGGCGGGATCACCGGCAACGTGACCGACGAAGTGCAGTTGTTGCCCGAGCAGATGCTGGGGTCGGAGGGCGATGCCGTCGCGGTATTGGTGACGCTGCCCGCAGCGTCGGCAGCAACCGTTGCGTTGATGGAGTAGACCACTTGGCCACCGGACGGCAGCGTTTCGAGCAGTTCGTTGATCGAGCCGCTGCCGTTCGCATTCGCGCACAACGATGCCGGCGAGCAGGTCCAGGCAAACGCCGAGATCCCCACCGGGATCGGATCGCTCACCTGGATCGCACCCGCATCACCATCACCCTGGTTGGCGACCGATACGGTGTAGAGCACCTGTCCGCCGGGCGTCAATGACGTGACGTTGGCAACCTTGCTGACCACGATATCGGCAACGGGCGGCGTGCCCACCGGCAACGTGACCGATGAGGTGCAGGTGGTCGGGTCTTCGCAACCCATGCCATCGGATGGCGTCGCGGTCGCCGTGTTGGTCACGCTCGCCGGCGGGTTGGCCGCGACATCCGCGTTGATCGTGTAGTTCACGTTGGCGCCGGCCGGCAACGTTCGCAGAGTCGCGTTGATCGAACCGGTGCCGTTCGCAGACGGGCAGGTCACACCAGCGCCGACACATGTCCATGAGAACGCAGTCAACCCGGTCGGAATCGGATCGGCGACAACCACGGCGCCGGTGTCGGCCGTCCCGTCGTTGCGCACCTGCACCGCGTACTGAACCTGGCCGCCCGGAAATACCTCGGTCGCCTGTGTGGACT